>DATBRN010000389.1:0-7070 GCA_036560225.1 Pyrinomonadaceae bacterium
AGTTGCCAACGAGGATTTTACTCCTCCCGAACGGATATGCGAACTGTAATACAGCGTCAATCCCACAAACAGCATATTCAGAAGAAATTCTTTAGATAATAAGCATGCAACTTCCTTGGCAGATGTTTAATTCGGCCTGCACTCAACTCCCTCACTGGTACCGCGGGCGTTCTCGCCCGCACTGAGCGCAGCGAACAACCGGTTAGCTAGACAAACCTGTCGTATTGTCGTGGTTGGCGTAAAGCTGTGGTTGACAGGAGCAGCAACTGCAGTTACTGGGACCGCGGGCGTCTCGCCCGCGGTCCCAGTATTGGCGGTCCCAGTATTGACTGTGGTCCTTGAAGGTCGTTGAGCCAAGTAACTATTCCAAAATTCTATCACTTCAGGGTCTCCGCCCCGCTCGCAAAAAATTCTTAGACAACTTGAGCCGTTTTCTGTCATATTCTCGCCTAACACACTGGAGTAATGCTAAACAGCCACACTGGCGGCCATCTGGCCAGGAAGGAAATCCCCATGTTTAAGCGGATAACAGCGTTTGTTTACGGAGTGTTTTGCTATTTGGTCTTCTTCGCCACCTTTCTCTATGCGATTGGGTTCATCGGCAATCTGGTCGTTTCCAAGTCAATTGACTCGGGACCCCAGGGACCGTTGGCGGTCGCTCTCCTCGTCGATGCCGGACTGCTTATGTTGTTTGCAATTCAGCACAGCGTGATGGCTCGGCAATGGTTCAAACGGGCCTGGACACGCGTGGTGCCTGAACCAGTCGAACGCAGCACCTACGTGTTGTTTTCCAGTTTGTTGCTCTTGCTATTGTTCTGGCAGTGGCGACCGATAGGTGGTCAGGTCTGGAATGTGGAGAACTCAATAGGCCGCGCGGTTCTACTCGGAGTCTATGGACTGGGCTGGCTTACTGTGCTCGGGAGCACTTTTCTGATCAATCATTTCGATCTTTTTGGACTGAGACAGGTCTACTTCTATCTGCGTGGCCGAGAGTATACGCCTATCGCGTTCAGAACGCCGGCGCTGTATCGCCTTGTGCGCCATCCCCTTTACCTCGGTTGGCTCATGGTGTTTTGGGCGACGCCGACTATGACCATAGCTCATCTTGTATTTGCTGTCGCAACGACTGGCTACATCCTGGTTGCCATTCAGTTTGAGGAGCGAGACATGATTCGATTCTACGGCGATGCCTATCGCAACTATCGCCGGCAGATTCCAATGATCATTCCGATTCGGTTCCGAACGAGCGACCGGCAAAGCGTAGTAACAGACGAGAAAGCCAAGTCTCTATCTTAGGCTTGCCAAGAAGTTTTCGACGCGTAGCGTCGGTTGAGTTAACCCGTCCTGCTGAGATCTGAGATTTCAGATCTGAGATCTCAGAAAGACCGGGCTAAGCTCAACCGACGCTACGCGTCGAAAACAGTTTGCTGAACAACCTCGAAGATCAGCCTGCCTGGCCGGCGGCCGCAGCCATTCGCTTATCCATTTCCTCAGGTGTCACGTCTTCCTTATGCGTTGCCACGTGCCAGATATGGCCAAAAGGATCCTTCAAGGTGCCAGAGCGATCCCCGTAGAACTGATCCTTAAGCGGCTTTAATTCCTCACCACCTGCTTTGATGGCTCGATTGTAAACTGTGTCCACGTCCTCGACGTAGATCATGATACTAATAGGATTACCACCCACGGCTTTAGGTCCGAGAGATCCCATCTGCTGAGACTCATCTGCCAGCATGATTGGTGAGTCGCCAATCTTGATCTCAGCGTGACCAATTTTGCCTTCGTGATCCATGCGAAATAGTTCAGTTGCGCCAAACGCTTTCTTATAAAACTCGATCGCGTCGGCCGCGCCGTCGATTATCAGATACGGCGTTACTGAGTGGTATCCATCTGGAATTGGTTTTACGTTTGCCATATCAATCTCCTCATTTGTTGTTAATGGTCAATCTTCCAACTTTAGAGCGTTTTTGTCGGGGCATTAGCGCCAATGCCGCGCGATCTTGCTTAGTCCCTTGCCGCAACGTCTGACGGTAATGATTCCGGGTCTTGTATCGCATCTCGGGTGTCGGGCTTCGGTGCGTGTCGCGAACCGAAGAATGAGGTGCGATCCAATACTTTTTCCTGAAACTGTTCGAGATAAAGATAAATCACCGGTGTGATGTAGAGCGTAATGAATTGCGAAACCACCAGGCCTCCGACAACTACCAATCCCAACGGCCGGCGGGACGAACCATCGGCGCCGTAACCCAGCGCGATCGGCAGCGCGCCAAAGACCGCAGCCAGGGTGGTCATCAGAATCGGCCGGAAACGATCCATGCTCGCGTCGTGAATCGCCTGCTCCGCAGACTCTCCCGCATCAACTCGCTGGCGGGCGAAGTCGACGATCATGATACCGTTTTTCTTGACGATCCCCATCAACATGAACATGCCTACAAAGGCATATAGCGAAGCCTCCTGGCCAAACAACAGAAGAGTTAGCAGACCACCAACCAGCGCGGTCGGAAGTGTTGAGAGGACGGTCAGTGGATGCACGTAGCTTTCGTAGAGAATTGCCAGAATCACGTACATCACGAACACGGCCAAAGCCATCAGCATCGTCAAACTCGTGACCGTATTGCTGAACGTCTGTGCCTCACCCTGGAGTTCCCCACGTACGCCAGTTGGCACAACTTCCGCCGCTGCCTTGCTGATGTAATTAGTAGCGTCACCCAAAGCCACCCCGGGCTTGAGATTAAAAGAAAGGGTCACGCTGGTGAATTGATTGAGGTGATTCACAGACTGCGGACCGAGTGTTGATTTCCATGTGACCAACTCACCCAGCGGCACCAGGCGCTGTCCGTCGTCGGACCTGATGTACAACTTCGATAGGTCTTCAGGATTCGCACGAGCGGTGTCTTCCATCTCGAGAATGACCTGGTACTGGTCTTCCGGTTTTTTGACCAGGTAGAGGTAGTTCTGAGAATACGCGTTGCGCAGTAGCGACAAGATCCGCGCCTCTGATACGCCGTAGGTTTTAGCTTGATCGCGACGCAATTCAATATTGATATTAGGAGTGTTGTTGTATAGGTCCGATGAAACTGTCAAAAACCCCGGATACTCCATTAGCTTGGCCATCAGCTTTTGACTAACTTCGTAGACCTGGTCGGGGTTCGCGCCTGAAACCGCAAAAGCGTATTGGCCCTGATTCTGGCTGGTCACGCCCGTGCTGATCTCTAAGACTGGAAATGGCCGCAAAAACGTAAACACGCCCGGAATTGAATTGAGCTTGCCCATCATTTCGCCGGCCACCTGTTGAATTGGCGCGCGCTCTTCGGGCGGTCGTATAAAAGTAAACGTGATTCCCATGTTCGAAGCCAGAAAGCCCGTCGCACCAGTCATAGTGAAATCAGTGATGACATTAGGATCCTGGTGCAACGTCTCGTCCACGCGATCCTGGAACGCACGCATTTGTTCCGGCGAGGAACCTTCTCGAGCAATGAAAGCCCCAAAAATAACGCTGCTATCCCCGGGTGGCAGGAAAGCTTTCGGAACGAGGACAAAGAGCCAAATCGTTCCGGCAAGACAGACGACCCAAATGACCGGAGAGATCCATCGGTGTCGCAGGAACCACCATAGCGATCCGCCGTACATCGCCAGCACGCGTTTCTCGATGCCGCCGATGACTCGTTCCATCCAGGTCTTCGAGGAGCCCTCGCCGCGACGCTTCAGCAATCGCGCGCACATAAGCGGCGTCAGCGTCAGCGAAACCAAACCGGATGCAAAAATCGCAATAACAATCGTGATTGCAAACTCGCGGAAGATGCGGCCGACCAGGCCGGACATGAACACCAGCGGAATAAACACCGCCGCCAGCGAGATCGTCATAGACATGATCGTGAAGCTGATCTCCCTGGCGCTGTTGATGGCTGCTTCAAATGGCTGCTCTCCTCGTTCCATTCGACGAACCGTGTTTTCAAGAAACACAATGGCGTCGTCAACCAGAAACCCGATCGCCAGCGTGAGGGCCATTAACGATAGGTTGTCGAGACTGTAGCCCAGAGCGTGCATGGCGATGAACGTGATGAGCAACGACAACGGCAGGGCGACCGTGGGAATCAGCGTGTCGGTGACTCGACCCAGAAACGCAAAGATCACAATTACTACCAGAACAAAGGCGATGACCAGCGTCGTTTCGACATCAATAACCGAGTGGACAATGCTAAGCGAGCGATCGTATATCGGAGTGACGCGAATTGATCCGGGAAGCTCAGCGCTAATCTGCGGCAAGACTGCACGAATACTCTTCGATACTTCCACCGCGTTGGCACCGGCGCGACGATTGACCGCCACGATCACGGTCGCTGAGGGCACCTCATAACCCCGGACCCAGAAACGCATGTTGACGCGTTCGTCCTGAACGGAGTTTTTAACTATAGCAACGTCGCGGAGGTAGACCGGCGACCCGCTGGTGCCGCCAACGATCAAGTTGCTGAATTGCTCGGCGTTTTCCAGTTGACCTTGCGGCCTCAGGATCGCGGTTCCCGAGCTACTGTCAAACTGGCCCGCGCCCGTGTAGCTCGTTCCGTTCTTAATCGCGTTGCTGAGGTCATCAATCGAAATCCCTCGAGCCCACATCGCCGACGGGTTCGCTTTAATTCGAATAGCCGACTTCGTGCCGTACGCTTGCACCTGCGAAACGCCGGGCAGAATACTGAGGCGCTGGCCCACCTGCGTGGTAGCGTAATCATAGAGTTGGCCCGGCGTGACTGAGTCGCTGGTCAGCGCGATGTACATGATCGGCTGGTCGTTAGGATTGCTTTTCGAGTAGGTTGGTGGCGACGGTAGGTCTGCCGGCAAGCTGCTAATGGCTTGCGAAATCGCCGTCTGCACGTCGGTGGCGGCCGCATCGATATTCTTGTCGAGTGCGAACTGGAGCGTGAACCTCGCCACTCCCTGAGTGCTCGATGAGGTCACTACCTCGAGCCCATTGATTTGCATGAACTGGCGCTCGAGCGGCGTAGCGATGTTGTTTGCGATCGTATCCGGACTCGCGCCCGGGTAACCCACGAACACCTGGATAACCGGGTAGTCAACGGCCGGCAAGTCATTCACGGGCAATTGAAAGTAACTCAACAATCCGAACAGGATCACTGAGACCGTCAACACCGCGGTCATGACCGGCCGGCGAATAAAAGGTTCCGAGAGGTTCATTTATTTCGCCCCGTTGGCAGCAGCCGGACTACCCGCGTCACGCGGCTGTTCAACACGCACTTTGCCACCCGGCGTGACGCCAAGTTGACCATTCACAACAACACGTTCGCCCGCCTCAACTCCGCTTTCGACAACAACCAGGTCTCCTTGCCGCTGGCCCAGTGTTACCGGCCGCTGCTCAGCGGTCGAGTCCTGCTTTACGACGTAGACAAACGATCCCTTGGCTGACATTTGCGGCGCAGTGGTGGGCACGAGCACCGCTTGATGAATTGTGTTCAATACGAGACGAATATTGACAAACCGGCCCGGCCAGAATTGGTGTCCGGCGTTTGGAATCGTGGCGCGTAGATTCACTGTACCGGTCGCGTTCTCCACGGCGTTGTTTAGAAATGTGAGCTGACCGATAACCGGCTCACCCGAAGTGTCGGGCAGACGCACCTCCACTCTCAGCCTGCCCGCGCGCATTTGTTGCTGCACTTCTGCCAGACTGTTTTGGGAAATCGTGAAGTCAGCGTAAATCGGATCCAGCCGTTCGATCACGAGCAAACCATTGCTGCCACCGGAAGACTCGCCCGAACCAGCGCTACCTGACTTGCCTCCACTTGAACCACCAGGGTTGACGACGTTCCCAACGTCAACGAGTCGCTGGCCCGCGCGGCCATCGATAGGAGAGCGAATGTAGCAATAGCTCAGTTGAACCTTCGCGCTCTCAACGGCCGCCATGTCCACCTTGATAGCTTCATCCGCGCTGTGAACTGCGGCGCGATCAGCATCGGCGTTCGCATTAAGAGAGTCCTGGTTAGCGCGCAACTGCTCATACTGTTCCCGGGAAACGACGCCCTGCTCGACCAATTTGCCATACCGGTTAACCTGGACTTCGCCCCACTTCGCCTGGGCAATCTCCCGGGCCAGATTGGCTTCCGCCTGCTTTTTCAATGCAGTGTCCCTCGACACGTTTGCCTGTGCTTGCCGCAGAGTCGCTTCGAAAGGACGCGTGTCGATCGTGAACAGCAGTTGACCCTGCTTCACGTCAGTGCCGTCAGCAAAATGAATTTTCGTGATTTGTCCTGACACCTGAGGTTGGATGGACACTACTTCGCGCGCGACGGTCTTGCCTATCGCATCCAGGTAAGTAGGAACGTCTTGACTAATGGCTTCGCTCACCGACACGGGAGCTGGTGGCCGGTCAAAGCTCTGTTGCGCTTTGTTGGCGCAGCCCGTAAGCAGAGTTGCACACAGTCCCGCCAGGCAGAGCAAAATGCGGGGTGTCCAGGATAAACCTAATAGAGAGTTATTCTTCGAGCCGATAGAACAAGCCATGGTCGTTTCTTATCGCTGAATTCTTGATTTCAGTTCAATATCTTCTCTTGACGCGGTCGATTTGAGCAACTTGGCCCCAATATTAACCCATTACGTTTATCCCGGCTTTTTGTTGCGGTCAGAATAAAAGGATACCGCGGGTGCACGATCCGCTGTGTTAAGCGCAAGTAAAAAAATGTTAAGAGTTGTGAACTATGACTGGTTCACGGGTACGTAGCCGCAATAGACGCAAATTGTTTTAAGTCGTCCGTTTAGAAAGCAGACTTGTCTGCCGTCGCGGCGGGGCACCAGTGCCCTCTCTAAACGGGGTCAATTGGGAAAATTTGCGTGGCCATAGAGTGCTATCCCTACAAAGTTGTTTTAAGTCGCCCGTTTAGAAAGCAGACTTGTCTGCCGCTGCGGGAAGGGGCACAGGTGCCCTTTCTAAACGGTGCCATTGGGAACACAAACTAATTGTCTACCGGCAATCCTTCACGGCGCATAATCAGCAGCGCATTGGTCGTTGGGCAAGGACCGGAACGCAATTGATAGTCGAAAACCATCCTTCCATCGCTTACGTCCTC
>DATBRN010000390.1:0-3111 GCA_036560225.1 Pyrinomonadaceae bacterium
GCTTCGTCTCTAAAGCCGATGCGGAGAAACGCGTAAACCGTGAAGGCCGCGTCCCGTAACCAGGTGTAACGGTAGTCCCAGTTCCGAGTGCCGCCAATCACTTCAGGCAAAGCGGTCGTGGGAGCGGCAATGATCGCCCCCGTAGGATCGAAGGTAAGAAGCTTCAACGCCAATGCCGATCTCTGCACCTGCTCCCGCCAGCGTCCGTGGTAAGTGCAGCCAGAGAGCCAGTTGTGCCAGAATTTCACTGTGTTCTGAAACAGTTCTTCGGCTTCCCTTTCGGAGGGCGGGCAAGGAATACTGCCTTCGGTGCTCTGGGCCATCAGAATGAAGACCTGCGACTTCCCCTCCTCCAGCGTGAACTCGGCGGCCACTCCCTGTCCGTCCTGCTTTAGTGGAACAGCGCCACTAAGGGCGATGGTCAAGCTGCCTGATTTGAAGATCACGCCGTTGGCTGCTGGCAGCGTCTCGTGACCCTTACGCGCATAGTCAAAGGCGGGGCGGCAAATGACCGAAATGCGCACTGCACCCCTCACGCAGCGAATACGGCGATAGAGATGGTGATACCAGGGTGAATCGGCAGCAAGCCCTACGGGCATGAAATCTTCCAGCTCAGCGATTCCATCTGGAAGCAAGAATCGCGTCACAAGGATGTTCGTGGAAGGCCAATAAAACTGTTTGTGCCGCACCTGATCCCCGACGGGACAAATCTGGAACCGGCCTCCTTTGTTGTCATCGAGGATTGCCCCGAAGATGCTGGGCGAGTCGAAGTAGGGGTAGCAATACCAATCGATCGAACCGTTCATGCCCACCAGGGCAACGGTGCGCATGTTGCCTATGATTCCGTAGTTTTCGATAGGCTGATAAGACATCGGTGTACCTCTTCGGATTCCTTCCTGGTTTCCATGGCAATTTACTTTTCCCTGAGCTTACGAATGCGTCTAGAGCGTTTTTCGATCGTTGTGGTTATTTCAAAACGGACTCATCTCCGGTAATCGCTGCGGCTGACGAAGCAGCCGCATGTCCTCAGTTTGCTCACGTTGATGCTCCTTGTTCAATGCCGTATCGATGTCCTTATTCCAGCATTACCAAATAGCCACCGTCTTAACTACTATTCAGATCAGCCGGACTTTGTTTGTCGATCAAGTAGAAGTTGAGCGACCTTAACATGAAGGTCTCGATTATACCTTGGCGCCTCTTTTGGGATGTCTTCGCCGATTATTACGAAGTTCCCTAAAAGAGCGAGCCCTTGTCACATACACTTCACAATTCGTTAAATGAAATGAAATTCTAAATCTGTACGATTCCCCAAAAGAGACAAATGTACCTACACAAAGATCAACTCAACTTGTCGGTCAGATTGATAGTCGATCGCGAGGTCGCCGGCGGCGGATTTCTCAATCGCATTTCCCGGCGAGAGAATCGAGGAGGTTGATATGTTAGACGCAGTTGATTTACTCAACCAATCTGCGAGCAAAACTTTACTTCGGTTGATGCTGTATCGGAGCATGAATTCCAAGCGGCCTGCACCACCGCCAAGTTCGATGCGGGATTCCATTGACTCGCCCACTGCTTCTGCAGGTATTACAGATCCAGCCGCGGCAACGTCGTCTGCGCCAGCAAATACCGCCGACGCGGAGAACGCTAGCGCTTCATAATCGCCATTGCACGTTAGATCGCACGCGTGATGCTTTCGTTTTGATGTTTTCGCAGTATTCGCGCGCGGCCGTTGCGACCGCATCAGTCAAGGCAGCGTTAGGCCAGGAGCGCGCCGAGGTAGCCGTCGTTGACAACGAAAGATTTCAGCGTATTGACGGTCGCGGTCGGGAGCACTGTATCCATCACGCGATAGTCGCTGCGCCACTGCTCCGGGTCATGCAGAACGGAGGAATGGATTACGGACAGGAATTTTGATGGCGAGTTCGGGCTTTGACGCCGGACGGTTTCTCTGCATGGTGCTCCAGTCGTTGCAAATATCTCGGGCAGATTCCCCTAGTCTAAGGTAAGTTTGCTCCTCGCGTTGAAATACCTCAATGGCCATTTGGTTTTCTGTGTGTATGAATGCGTACAGCGCTTCAGCAAACATATCTTTCGGTATAGACAACTCTTTCCTGAGCTCATCAGCTCGAATGGCAAAAGTAGGAGCTTCGCAAGAACGCCTGTAAGCCATGCACACTTTATTGAAAATCTTGCGTTGCACAAGCGTCGCTTCGGGTGATTTCTTTTTCTCTGCCATATTCGATCCCCGTGCTGGAATGCGTGCGAGTCGCTAAGTGTTCTTGTCCTGAGTCTAGCAAAGAACACGCGCTCGCTGAAATGAAATTACGTTAAATTATTGTGAAGGCTTAGAAGAAAAGTTTCCGGCTTGTTTATGGCTCCCGCGCACGATCACGCTATACAGAACTTCGGGGGCCAAGAGCCGTGCTCGCCTCGCCATAAATTCCCTCTAACAGGAGTGTCGAGAGAATCGTCAATCAAGGGGGCGCCCGGAAAAAATTGAAGGCATATTCCTTGTTTTCCGGGTACCACAGATTGCCGAGATGCCCGCCGTATGGATAGAGGGTCATTCGGTCACTCAAGGCATCTTTGAGCGCGCCGATGGATTTCCTCTCGGCCAAGAAATCATCTGCATTGTGCAAAACATGGACTTTGGGGTTGTCGCGCAGTTGATCAGCAATACTTGCCAAGGAGCCGCGTTGGATGAAGGTGTCCAGATCGGCCTGCGGGTCGCCAATTTGTTTTTGCCACCGGGGCACGCCGATCATCTGGTTGTAATTCGTGAACGTGAAATCCTTGGCTTCCTCCAACTGTTTTCTCATGTCGCCCTTCGGCGCCGTCAGGAGCTTCTGGTTTTCAATGACTTGGGTTACATAGACAAGCTCCGCAAGTTCGCTGTGCAAATTCTCGGCGATCAGGTATTGCAGCTCTTCCCTCTTGAAGCCGGCGAGTTTCTTGGCCAGCCGATCGAATACCGCGGGATTGTCGCGCCGTTCATTGGAGAAAGTATCGACGACGGCAAGCGCTTGAGAGACGATTTCCTGAGATTTCTCCCGGCCGAATTTTCTTTTCAACGCGCTCCATTCATCGATCTTCTTGACGGCGTAGGCGAGG
>DATBRN010000391.1:0-6778 GCA_036560225.1 Pyrinomonadaceae bacterium
TGCACGACACCAATTCTTTTCTATTCGGGCGCTGCCGGCGCGTCTGACAGGCAGAAGGCCTTTGCAGCTGGGGCAAATGCTTACGTAACTAAACCAGACATTTATGGTCTAATCGAAGCCGTTTTGGACCTGATGAAGACCAGAGCCGGTGTGGCGCCTGCGAACTGGTTCGGTAACCAGACCGATCCAGGTAAGACCTCGCTTTCTACCTAGCCATTCAGAAGTCGCGCCAGTCCGCAACCGATCGGCCCATTCATGGATCGATCAAATGGTCCAACCCCACCCTTTTTCGGTCACGTCTGTACCGTTGGCAAACCGAGGTACGATTCCAAACTGATATCTACCTCACGAATCGCTGCGACAGTCAAATCACCTTTCCACCTTCGGCTTTGTGTCTAATGTTCTCGCGAAACAACTCTCTGGGAAAGCCACCGCAACCAATCATTTAGCTATGTTCATTTTAGAGGTACGGGAGTTGCTTTATTCACCGTCAAAGGAGTAATCATGAAAAAAAATAGTACACACATCAGAATTGGAGCAGCGATATTCGTATGGTCATTCCTGCTCATTGTCGGCATCGGGCTGGGCTCCACGGTCCAGGCCCAGTATCCCAACGATGATCGTTACGACCGGAATCGAAGTCGGCGCGGGCGAAACTGGGATAACTACGGCAACTATGGAGGCTCTTTTCAGCTTCGGCAGACGGCGCTAAATGCCGGCTACAACGAGGGCATGAAAGACGGCACAGCGGCCCGACAGAAGGGAAGAAACTCCGACTACGGCGACCAAAGCGCCTACCGAAAAGCTACCAAAGACTACAGCTCCCGCCTTGGCGATCGTGAACTGTATCGCCGCTACTTTAGGGAAGCGTATCAAACCGGCTTCTATGACGGTTATAGTCCGCAGGATAACAGCTACGATTACGATCGGAACCGCGATCGGAACCGCGACTACAATGATCGGTATCGCGATCAGAACCGCGACTCCAATGATCGATATCGCCGCGGACGCAACTGGGATCGTTACGACAACTTCGGCGGTTCTTTTGAGCTGCGGCAAACCGCTCTGAACGCCGGCTACAACGAGGGAATTAAGGAAGGCCGCAGAGATCGCAACAACGGTCGCTCCGACTTTCGCAACAACAGTGCCTATCAGAAGGCTACTACGGACTACAGCTCAAAACTTGGCGACCGTGGGTTGTACCAACGGTATTACCGAGAGGGCTACGAGAACGGTTATTACGATGGTCTCAATGGCAACTAGGAACCGGATAGCTTTTGCTTAATCTAAAGAGGGGAGCGGCCGAGCTCCGGCTCGACCGTTCTCCGAGGTAACTCGACTCACGGTGACCAAACGGTACACTGCGTTGTCTCAGACGCGATTATCGGAAACTCACAAACATGGATGGAAAGGTCAAACACATTAAGAAGAAGGATCGTAACGGTTCTTCGTCTCAAGGGGACGCACCAGCTGGCACCGATCCTAGAGACTGGTCCACGGTGGTTAAGTCATGGGTTAAAGAATTTCAAGAAGAGCGCCGTGATGAAACGCCCGGGACATTCGACAGTCTGTTTAGCGACTCTAAGGCTTGACTTCGCCTCAGCTTCCTGATGACCGTCAAGCGTTACCGGATTAGCCGCGGACGAAGTTTTCAGTCCAACCTTACCAGGGGATTTCTCAGCGAGGCTGAAGACGTCGCGTAAAACGATCGGAAACGCAAGGTTTACGCCACTACAAGCCGAATGCTCTGTTCCCTCGCGGCCATCTGCTTTACCTTCTTTAGTTCTGGCCCTTTGATTCCGAAGTATGTAGCCATCTGCACAATCTGTTCTGGATCTACGAAGTCTTTTGAGTCAGAGCAGAACTTTTCTATGGTCGGGCCAAACTCACGACACGTCATGCTCTTTGGGATCTTGAGGCCGAGCCCACATTCGCCATCTTGCTTGTACTGCAAACAGAATTCACAAACTATCATTGTGTTTTTCTTTCAGTAGTAGAAGCCGGTACGATAACTTCGACTAGAGTTTCCCCGGAACTAGTGACCCACCGGTATTCGCTGAAAACGTACCTTGCCTTCCGGATCCTGCCAGGAAATATCCAGAACATATGGTTTGACTTGGCCCGCCACTACTTTCAGGCACGCTAAAAGATCGCCCCTGGCGTCCGCAATCTTCCCATTAACCCAGGTCTTATGAGAGATAACCACGTTCTCTTTAGGCCGAATAGAACCAACGGCGTCGAATCTAATATGGGCTTGCGAAGGACCACCGCCGGGAGTTTCCAAATCTTTCAGGAAGACCGTCAAAACCTCCACGCACCTGAGGGCGTGCTCAGCGTTATTACTTAATTCCAAACGAACGTCGGCTTCGACATCGATAAACCTACAGGTCAATGGTTTTGCGGTACTAACGCTCATTTTTGTTTCCTTCTTGCGCGTGGCTTGAGAACGCTCTTCTTCGCCTTCTTCTTCCCGCCGTCCGAGTGCGCCAGCGCGAGCAGGTCACCTGGGTCGCACTTTAGCGCCTCGCACATCTTCTCCAGCGTTTCGAAGTTGATACCAAGCGCTTTGCCCTTCTTCAAACGCCAAAGAGTCGTGTGGCTAATACCGGTTTCCTTAGCCAACCAATAGAAGGTTCGCCCTTTGTCTACCAGCAACTGATCTACCCGAATCTGAATCATCAATGCTTCCAAGTTCACATACACTATTTACCACATACGGTAAATATTGTCTATCTGAAATATATGCTGCACTTGACATATACACTCCGGTACCGTACAGTTTCAAGTGGGTGATTAACCTTTACATCAGTGAGCGGCGGGTGCGAGTCTCGCTCTTATTTAATGTCGTTGCGTAAGAGGTCATGTGGCAAACGCGTCTTGAATGTTGGGATTTTCCTTTGGTGCATTGAACGTGACGGATATTCTTAAACAATCGTTGGTGGAGAATGACGCGAGTACAGCGCCATCTTTGCCGAATTCTGAGGCTACGTTGCGCTGGTCTTTTATCAACTGGTGGAAAGTGGAGCCGCAGTCCGACGACCGAGAGCCTGTGCATGGCGCGGTTGCTTTCAAGGGCGTCTCGCCCTCGGCTTATCGCTCCGCCGCCCGCCGGAGTCATCAAGCGAGTTTCAAAAAATGGTCACAGGACCGACATGACTAGCCAGGTTAAATAGCCCGCTCAGCGTAACTGCAACGAAGCGCCTGATTCGTAGTTATATATGGCATATTGAACGCACAGTTGTTCTTCGAAAATCTTCTCTCGACATCAGGATTTGCGCGTAGCTTCCTTGTCCTTGTGCCGTCTGTTTGTTTTTCAAACTTGACCAGTACAAGGAAATTTTGATGTCTAACTCACTAAAACCCCAAGTGAATAACAAGAGTGCTCGCACAGTCTGCCAATGGCGAGGTGTGTAGTGAGTGTGCTCACAACTCACTCAAGAACGTGAAACGGAAGAGATCGGGCTTGAAATCGGAGCTAGAGAGGAATTGAGGAATAGAAAATGAGCTACGTGAGAAAGAACATAAAAAACATGGCAGGATCGATTGTTGGCGTGATTGTAGTTGCTGCCGTCGCTATCTGGCAGTTTTACCTGTTCGTCGCATTTCCGGGTGTACAGGGCGGAACAGGCCATTTGTGGTGGGCCATTGGCATGACCATTCTGGCTTGCCTCGCCGGGTTCCTGGTGTTTTCAGTTTTTGTACGCCACGACACTGACGACGATTTGCACATCACTTCAACGAGGCACGTCTAACCCCAGTTTTGAACAAGCAGAAACTTATGACGAAGACTTTGTTTGCCATGCGGCGCGCCAACGGTGATTGGTTTGCCCTCGATGATAAGGGCAGTTTCCGTGTTCCGCTATTTCACAGCAGGATCGCGGCGATGCTGGCGCGTTCGCGTGACTCGGGAATGGAATGCTTCAGGCCCGTCATGCTCGACGTTGCGGAGTTTAGGAGCCTTACGACCACGGATGAAGGCAAGGCTTGCTTTTGGTTAATAGCAGATCCCCTCGTTAAATTGAGTCGCGGCCGTCCGCTCGACCGGAAGCAGCTTGAGCAATTCATGAGTAATGGCGAAGGAAATCCAGCCAAGAATGGCATGAGGCAATGATTTCCTCATGTGACCACTGTGGCAGGATATTGCGCCTCTGGCGAGTACGCTGTCCCTTCTGCAAAAAGTCGGCACTGAATTGGCTGCAAATATTGGCTCTTGCCATCTTGGCAGTGCCTGCGCTCTTTCTTGTCTTGAAGGTCTTATAGGGCGTAGGGGTCTCTCTTGAAAAAATCAAGACCTACTTTGGCAATTTCGAAGCCATGAGAAGAAACAACTATGATTAGTAGTGAGAAATTAAATGGCAGCGGATTAACAGGAATTGCCAATGAGGGAACCTGGCCGGGAATAGATTCTCGCTTTCGTCTAATCATCATTGCCGGTCTAAGAACCAAACAACTGCTGCACGGCTCCAAACCGCGCATCGAGGCCGACAAAGGAAGGCGCAGGAACACAAGCATTGCGCTCGAAGAAGTAAAACGCGGGCTGGTGCATTTCACAACGGTTGAGAAAGTAGAAGTGCGTTCCTCTCACGTCGGTGCGCTTGACTGAATCGGAGAGATAAAAAATGGGCAGATGAGCAACCTGCACGATTCTGCTCCGACTCCGAGGCACTGTCTGAAGCGGTTCCCTAGTTTGAAAATGACAGGACTGAAGAATGATTACAACGGTGAGTGGACTGCGCGTGTACGTTGATGACCTTCCGAGCGTAAGTGGTATTGAAGCGCGGGATCTTAAGGTCGAAAAGATTTTCTACAGCCGCCGTGGCAGTGGACCGATTTATCGGTGGCTATATGAAAAGAAGCTTGCACACTGGCGCGTCTTGCGTATGGATCCCAACCATGTCAATTTTCACCAACTCAACAACACTAGTTGGAAATCAGTGCCCGAGACATTGCAAGCGCAACTGGGTCAACACTATCTCGATTAAATAGGCGATCGATTAATTGCTTCGCCACGGACCTCGAGCGGCGTGAAGCATCACACCTGGCAGCCAAAAGAAACGACTACTCACCAGGATCATGTTATCGCCCATGTTTTGGGCGCCACGGTTCTGGGCTATTTTGTTTTTGATGAAGCGTTGTATATTTTGCTGGACATTGGATTTATTTGGACAATCTTTTTGGACGGAGAAATGGGTTTGCTGCCTCACCCGGTTGCGGTCAGTGAACTCGAAATGGATAGCTCAGAAAGAGCACAAATAAAGGCCGACATAGATCATCTGCTCGCGAACAGCGCGCCAGTCGACCGACTGCTGAAACTTCAACGGCCGCAGGTTGAGTGTCAGATCAAGGACGTGAGCTTTTTTGCCGCGGGAGACCATAGACGACTGATGATCACCGGCGAGGAAGCCAACCTGGCCATTGAAACTTCCATGATTACGGCGGAAATCCTGGTTTATGAGTCTTGAGGAAGAAAACAACGGCAACGCTAATGGCGCCGGCGGGGACGCGCGGCTCGAGGATGTTGCTCAGATTGAACACGACTATCTGCACCAACGTCTTCGAGAGGATCTGGGGCGGGAACCGACCGAAGAAGAGCTCGACGACTGGCTACGTCAACATACAGAAGGCTACTGAACTAGAGTGCTGAGTACTGAGTACTGAGTGCTGAGGTAGCGAAGGATAGATAGAAGACTAGTGTGCGCCGGTGGGTAACAAGGAAAAAGCGTCGCGAGCCAAGGATCGCGACGCTTTTTTGTTTCGAAAAGGGTAAAAGCGAACTCTCGCCTTTACTCAGCACTCAGTACTCAGTACTCAGCACTCAGCACTCAGTACTCATCATTGATACTTCTGACCTAGCTCAACACGACAATCTGGTTGTCTACCTGCTTCACTCCTTTGATCGCTCTAATAGCTCTATCAACCTGCGACTTCATCGCTTCGCTTTTGACCGTGCCGGTCAGCGTTACTTTGCCATCCAGGACCGTAGCAGTGATTCCCAGACTTGAAAGGGTTGGATCGTCGCCTATCTTTTTGTCGATGGCAGCTTGTACCAAGCCGTCATTGGAGTTGTTAGCCGGCAGTGAGCCACCGCTTGGCGCCGGTTGGGTGACAATTACCGGAGGCTGATTTGCGACGGGTGCGGGTTGTTGGATTATGACCGGCGGCTGTTGTTGCGGCTGCTGAACAATAATCGGCTGTTGCGCTGGCTGCGGCTGCTGCTGCGTCGCAAGATCTGCATTTGTGGTATCGGTTGGTTGGCCGTTCATTAAGAACAATACAACCATTGTTATAAGCGCAATTGCTACCACGACGATCACGCCGACAGTCGCGCCGGACACACCACCCCGATCGTTACGAACAGCTTCGGTGTGGGTAACCTCACGCCTTGAAGTTGGTGTTTCCACTACCACCCTGCTTCTTTTGGCCTGCTCATCATCGTACTCCATCTGCTCACCTCCTGATATTTAGACAAATAAACTTCTGAGAGGTACGGGCACTTCGCAGTACTCCCTCACCGTAGAAAGTGCAATCCCTATTCCTAACGAGAACCATGGTGTCGCTCGAAACCACATTGAGAAACCTCAAGGAAAGCAAGGCATTTCGATGCTTCGTTCTCAGGATAAGGCAATTTGCGCGTATGCTTTTAAGTCTTGAAGAACCAGAAAGCAGACGGAGGAAAGCGGAAGGCGGAAGACAGAAAGCAGAAGGCAGTAGGCAGAAGGCAGACAGCAGAGGATCAGATGTTCGATTTTCCATTTGCCATTCAGTTCGCGAATTCTCT
>DATBRN010000392.1:0-4670 GCA_036560225.1 Pyrinomonadaceae bacterium
TGGACACTCATTCTTGTCAGAGAACTGCACCACTTGCCGGAAAAAGTCTGGCAGGCGCTAACCGACCCGGCACATCTGCGCGAGTGGGCTCCTTTTGACGCCGATGGGAGCCTGGGTACGGTTGGAACCACGGTGAAGCTGACCACGGTGGGAGCGCCCACGCCTCACATTACCGAAACGACAGTGACGCGAGCCGACGCTCCCAAGGTGCTCGAGTACAACTGGGGTGGCTTCGATATACGGTGGGAACTAGAAGCCTTTGGCGGCGGCACGCGCCTTACGCTGTGGACCAACATCGATCGCCGCTTCATCTCCATGGGTGCTGCCGGGTGGCACATTTGCTTCGATGTTTTGGATCGGCTTCTCGCCGGTCGGCCCATTGGCCGCATCGTCGGCCCCGAGGCCATGAAGTTCGGCGGCTGGCAGCGATTGAACGCCGAGTACGCAAAGCAGTTCGGTATTGAAACGCCCAGTTGGTAGCCTAAGCGGCTCAAAAGTCGTGAATCGAGGGGATCGCAAAACAATGTCGGCTACTCGCTGCACTGCGTCACGCTCGGCGAGCTGGATGCTCTTGCCGAAGCGCGGTTACGCAGGACTTGTACGTGTGCCCGATCCCCTTCGGGCTTGTCTTCAGAGGAGGTCCCAGTGAACTGGAACAAATGGGTTCGGCAGATCCACCGCTGGCTGTCCATTGCCTTTACGGTGACCGTCATCGCCAACTTTATCGCCCTGGCACAGGGGGGTGGGATGCCTCCGCCCTGGGTGACCTACTCGCCGCTGCTCCCGCTCGCCTTGCTCCTGTTCACCGGTCTGTACTTGTTCGTATTGCCGTATGTCACCAAGTGGCGCAGCGAGCGACGCACCGACTGAACGGGGCCAGCGTAGCGAGCGGCGTGTGGCAGGGACCGCGGAGCGCGTTCTCGGGTACTGATGGTTATGTGTTCACCAGCGGCCGAACGCGCGACCATAGGGAGCCAACGAAAGAGGGGGCCGTAATCATGAAGGGGACGAAGGGCGTGGAGGGCCAACCGATCTGCGAGGCACCAACCGAAGTCCCGCGAAGGGAAAAGCGAGTATGAACAACATGAGTAGCAATAAAAAGAAGTTGTCGCCAGCGCAACGTGAAGATCTACTCAGAGCATTGAAACCTCGTTTCGAGAAAAACATGAACCGCCATAAAGGTCTTGATTGGGCTAAGGTAAAGGCAAAGTTGGAAGCTCATACTGAAAAACTGTGGTCCCTCAATGAAATGGAAAGAAGTGGCGGGGAACCGGATGTTGTTGGCCATGATAAAAAGACGGGCGAATATATTTTTTATGATTGTTCAGCGGAAAGTCCTAAAGGCCGCAGAAGTGTTTGTTACGACCATGAAGCGCTGGAGGCAAGGAAAGAACATAAACCAAAAGATAGCGCTATTAATATGGCAGGTGCCATGGGCATTGAGATTTTAACGGAAGAGCAATATCGAGCGTTGCAGAAACTCGGAAATTTCGATACGAAAACATCGAGCTGGGTGAAAACTCCTTCTGATATCAGAAAACTCGGCGGCGCCCTCTTTTGTGACCGCCGCTACAACAACGTCTTCCTGTATCACAACGGTGCGGACTCTTACTATGCCGCCAGGGGATTCCGTGGCTCGCTAAGGGTCTAGATTTTCCATAGGATCAAGGCTTCGCCGCGATGAGGTACAACCGGTTCGCGGTGGCCAGATAAAGCGCATCACCGATCAGCGTGGGACGCGAATAGAGCGGAGCATCCATCTCCATCTGCGCCAGCAATTCCTTTCGCCGTCCGGCACGAAGAACGGTCATGTTGCCTTCAACGGTCCCAACGTACAGCCGGTCGCCAGCCAGCAGGAGGCAACCCCAGATGGCCTCGTTCGTCTCGTACTTCCAGACCTGTGCGCCGGTTGCCACGTCCAGACAATGAACCGTTCCGCCCAGGTCCCCAATGTACAGCAGACCGTCCTTCACGATGGGTGTTCCAACCACGCGGCCCACCTCGCGAGAAGTCCAGAGGAGTCTGCTCCCGGTGACGTCTCCCTGGCCGTTGGGACTGATCGCATACACAAACGAAGGTCCGTTGCCGTGCCCTGGACTCTGCCCCATAGCAATGAAGACGCGGCCATCGGCGAAGACCGGTGAAGCAATGATAAAGCCGCGCGAAAGGACGCCGGGGCGCGGGAGCCAGCGGGCATCTTTCGGGTTGCCGTCAAATCGCCAGACTTCGCGACCCGACGCTGCGTCGTAGGCGCGCAGCCAGCCGTCTCCTCCGCCGAAGAGCACCTGGATGCGCCCGTTGACGTCGGCCGCCACAGGGCTGGACCACTGACCGTGCAGCACCTGATCACCCGCACCGATCGCGCGCCAGACGACTTCGCCCGAGTTTTTGTTCACCGCAATCAGACTTGGGGCGCGCGGCGATGGGACGCCGGAATGGCCTTCATTCTGGCCGTTGGAGGTAGAGACCATCAGCAGGTCGCCCACAGGCAACACTTCGCTGTTGGAGGCTTCATGCGGAAAGACACCCAAGCGGGCGCACATATCCAACTCCCAGACGATGTCGGCCGCGGCGTTGTCCTGGAAGACTTCGTCCCGATATGGACCATCGTTCTCGCCATCGCGGAAACCCTGCGTGTCGAGGCAACGGAGTTGGCCCTCGGCTGTGACATAGTACAACCGGTCCCCTTCCACATACGGCGCACTTGTCGTCGAAGGCAGCAGGAACTCCCGCAGGCCGCGCTCCACTCGCGGGGCCACGTCCTGCCAAAGGAACGCGCCATCCGTTGCCCGAAAGGCCATGAGCACGCCGCACTCGTCCTGAACAGCGAAGTTCATTTGCCTGGCGTTGTCGGTTCCCACATAGACCACATCGCCGGCAACCACGGGACGACCAAACGTGTCTTTTCCCAACTCCACGCTCCAGACGATGTTCCGCCCGGTGTGCGTATCCCAGTCAACTGGAGGATTGCCCGTTTGAGCCACCGTCGTCTGGACTGGCGCGACTGAAGGCGCTGGCACAACGGGTGAGACGACAGGCTCTTCAGACTCGACGCCAGCGATTCGATTCAACGCCCACTCAGCTTCGTCACGCATCGAGGGATCGTTTGCGGCCGCTCTCAGCGCTTCACGGGCAGTAATTGCCTTCGGCCCGAGGCTTCCCAGCGCACCAGCCGCGCAGATGCGCACATAAAGGAATTCATCCTTCAGAGCTTCAATCAACTGCGGCACGGCGGAGTGCGCGGCCGGACCGATGCTTGCGAGGGCCTCAGCCGCCGCCCATCGGACGCCGGGAATCGGATCGCCCAAGGCTCTGGCGATGTCCTTGGTCGCCACGCCCACATTCGGACCGATGGAGGCCAAGGCCTCCGCCGCGTAAATGCGGACATAAGGTTCCTGGTGCGAAAGAGTCGCGACGAGAGCGCGTATCGAGGGACTGGCCCTCGAGCGCAAAGCACCCAGGGCTCGTGCGGAATCGCCCGCGACCATCGCATCCTCGTCTCTCAGTGCGCGTCTCAACGCCGGTTGAATCCGTTCTGTATCGGGCGCCAGGTCAATCAAGCAATCAGCGGCGTTGCGGCGGAAGAAGATCTGTTCATGCCGAAGCAGTTCAACGAGCAGCGGAATGGCCGGCGGACCGATCCGCCGGATGATTTCAAAAGTCTCCAGATGCAGGTCTTCATTGCTACCGTTGAGGAATCGTCTCAGCAAAGGCAGCGAACGCCCCGCCCCTTGGACCAGGGCGGCTACGGCGATCGCCCGGACCTTCGGGTCTTTGGACATCACGCGATTTTCCCAGTCAATCACTTGGGCGGAGTTCCTGGCTTGATCCGAACGCTTAGCTTGGCGCAGGTGAGAAAGTGAACGCGTGGTTTGAGCGAGTGCTGGTATCGCCAAAGTACAGAGCAGCGTGCAGATGAATAAGTGTCGCATCGTCGCAGCAAGACTGACGAAAGAGTTAAGCCGCTTGACGGTCGTCCGTTGGAGCGGACTGTCGTCGCTGAGGTCACGGACGTAGTAGAACTGGCCCCAACAGTCGCGCGTGACATCCTCGCGCCAACGAGTTACATCTGGGTCGCCCCAAGTGCTGTAGCCTGCGCCGGCGCTCGTGATCATCACGCTATACTAGCCGTTGGAAAGCAGCGCTACCGCAGGTTGGGAGCTCATCTCTTCTCCCTCCGACAGCGGAACGATCGTTGTCTATCGCGGGGCGTGTAGCTTGAAAAACTGCCTAAGACCCCGGCGCACAGATAATTCTCTCCGGCTCACCCGATGCGCCCACCTTAGGATGATGATTAGTCCTCAACCTCTTGTTGACTATTCTCAACTAGTTAGAATGAATCGGAACTGTTAGAAGTTACAGGTTATGACAGACAGGAAACTTCTCGGGGGAAGGCTCCAGGAAAACAAAGACTCTGAATCGTGAAATTGTGAATTGACTTACCGAAGGGGAAACGATCTAGAAAAGACACCTTGACGAACTCGCGAGAGAACGTGTTCATGCTGAGGCCAGTAGCTTGTTAAGCGTTCAAGACGCGTTTACACCGAGCCCGTGCCCCTTACATCCGCACGACGATGAGTTCAGTACATTCTGTTACCTGCGCCTAAGGGTTAGGGGTGATTTGCCGAAGGCGGGAGACGATCTCACTCAACCTTGTAAGTCGGTGTATT
>DATBRN010000393.1:0-6527 GCA_036560225.1 Pyrinomonadaceae bacterium
GTTGGGCTTGAACATCAATTCCTTCGATGCGGCTGAGAGTATCTTGTCTCCATACAGGGCCTGATCCCAAAGAAACAAATCTTCGACAGTCGAATAGAGCGAACCGGCGGCGTAAGGGATCGTCATGTCGAGATAGGGAGCATTCTCGTAGCCGTTTGGCGTCTTGATGTAACCGGCGGCACGCTTGCTGAGCACGGTCCCGTAGTGATCGTAACCTGTGTTTTTCATTCCCACCGGATCAAGAATATTTTCCTTCAAGACTTGTTCGTAAGATTTTCCTGTAACTTTTTCAATGATGTCCCCCAAAAGAAAGTAACCAGAGTTGCTGTAGTTAAACTTTGCGCCCGGCTCGAACTCGAGATCGCCGCTCGCATACTGCTTGACGAAGTCGTCGACTTTGAAAGGATTGCGACTGACGTTCGCGAAGAATCCCGGTTGCGCGGTGTAGTTGGGAACTCCAGACGTGTGGCTCAACAATTGATGAATGGTCATCCGCGCGCCAGTATCCTTGCGATAATCCGGCAAGTAGTCTGAGACCTTCCCGTCCAGCTTGATCTTTCCCTGCTCCACCAACTGCAGTATCAACGTTGCGGTGAATTGCTTGGTGATTGACCCAAGCCTGAACTTCGTATCAGGCTCGTTTGGAATATTCCATTCCATGTTCGCCAGGCCTAAGCCCTTCTTGTAGATCACCTTGCCGTGGTCAACGACCAGCACCGATCCGTTAAACTGCTGATACTTGTGATACAGAGACATTACTTCATCGATCTGCCGGACTTTATTTTGCGCGGAGACCGAAATCTGAAGAGCAAAAATGCTCAACAGACAGAGAGTCAGATGCAGCCTCCTTGAATCTTTCGTCACTTCTCTCATTCCGGGTCTCTCCTTATGATAGACAGATTATGGGCAGTTTAGATGAAAAGCTTAGGTCGGGAAAACTAACTCCAAGAATACCGTCCTCGACCGGTTTCCGCGCCGTAGTATTTCCACCTTATGCATACGTACGAGTATTCAAACTTGTTCTCGCTTCGCGGCTCGGTTAGACTCCGCTCACGAAAAAAGGTTGTCTAAACCACACGCACATCGCTGCCATGTCCATACTCGAAAGAATTCGTCAACGCGCCGCCGCCAAGCCCCAACACATTGTCTTGCCTGAAGGAAACGATCCGCGCACGGTTGTTGCAGCCGCGATTTGCGCGCGCAACCGGATGGCTCGTATTACGTTACTTGGCGATGAGGCAACGATTCGCGAAACCGCACAACGCGAAGGCGCCGATCTCGGCGGAGTTGACGTCATAGATCACCGGCGCGCGCCTGATTTCGAAAAGATGGCTTCGCTTTTTCATGAGCTGCGCCGCGCTAAAGGACTGATGGCTGACGAAGCCCGCACTCTAATGACCGATCCACTTTACTACGGCAACCTGATGGTGCGACTCGGAAAAGCCGATGGTTCGGTTGCTGGGGCAACCAACACAACTTCGCATACCGTGCGCGCGGCGCTCCACTGCATCGGTGTACGCGCCGGCTTCAAACTCGTATCGAGTTTTTTTCTAATGGCGCTGCCCAACGCTGATTTCGGTCATAACGGTGCCCTGATCTTCGCCGACTGCGGCGTAGTCATCGAGCCATCTGCGGCGGAGTTGGCGGAGATTGCGATCGCCTCCGCGGATTCCTGTCGCGCCCTGCTGGGTGCGACGCCGCGCGTGGCGATGCTCTCGTTCTCGACCAAGGGAAGCGCAAAACACAAACTCGTGGACAAGGTGGTAGAGGCCACCAGAACAGTGAAGGCGAGAGCTCCGCAACTCGAGATTGATGGCGAACTGCAGGCGGATGCAGCGCTGGTGCCCGCGATTGCGCAATCAAAGGCTCCAGGGTCATCGGTGGCGGGCCAGGCAAACGTTTTGATTTTCCCTGACCTCCAGTCAGGCAACATCGCCTACAAGCTCACTGAAAGATTAGCCGGCGCAACCGCGATTGGGCCAATTCTTCAGGGCCTCGACAAGCCGGCCAATGATCTCTCCCGCGGCTGCAAAGCTGAAGACATCGTAGATGCGGTTGCAATAACGGCGGTGCAGTCTCAAGCCCGACAGGCAGCCATCTGATTGAGGAGTTCTGAGTTAAAGAGGCAACTCGAACTGGGCTCGGTTTGCATCCAACCTCGGCAAAACTCCATCCCGAGAGGCAGGCCAATCATTTTGCTTAGTCGTTATCTGAGTCTTTTCCTGTTTATTCTGACCCTGGCGACTGCTGGCTTTGGCCAGTCTCAGCGCAAGCCGCCAACAGCGCTGCCCTCACCCACTCCCATTGAGGACGATCGGGTCACTGTTTTTACTGAAGAAGTGCGCCTGCCGGTAATAGCTGTGGATCAGTTTGGTCACTACGATCCGACTGTTGTGCCTGACGATATTCTCGTACTTGAGGACGGCGTCGCCCAACAGATTAGAAGCGTCCGCCGAATTCCCGCCAACTTAGTCATGGTCCTGGATACCGGTGGCGAACTGAGCGGGCTTGGCGGAGTTTCGAAGCGAACGAGTCTGACGCGCGATGTTGCGCTCGAACTACTGAGCAGGCTGCGCGAAGACATCTGGGTTGAGGTGATGCAGTTCAATAACTCAGTAGATCTACTTCAATCCTGGACACGTGATCGTCCCGCTACGGTCAAAGTGTTGAAGACGAAGCTCTCCTCGGGTAAGCGAGTACGTTTTGCCGATGCGGTCGCGGCCGCCGCGCAACAATTGAAAGACCGCCCCGAAGGTAGCCGGCATGTGGTTTTCATCACAGATGGAGTCGACACTCCGGGTGGAAAGGTGACCTTGGCCCAGGCAATGAAACAGATGTCGGCGGCCAGAGCCACGGTTCATATCATCAGCTATACCGAGTATGTCAGGCAGCCGCAGCCAAAGAAGCCCGGTTCTGACGTCGTCAGTCAGGTTCCCACGTCACATGATCCAATTACTACCATGGACCCGACCCAACCGCCCGGCACGACTCGCAGTCCTGCCTATAAAGTGCATTCGATCACCTTCGATCCCGCCATGCGTCGCCAGCGCAAAGCTTACGAAGATGCAATCAGAAATAGCCAACAGATTCTCACGGAGATGGCGGAAGAAACTGGTGGACAAATCTATCTTCCGAAAACGAGCGACGACATGATGGACCAGGCGCGGGAGGCCGCGCGCGAAGTTGGCGCGGAATACGTGGTGACCTATCGACCTAAACGGCCGCTCTCATCTGCGAAGAAGGGGGAGTATCGTCGAATTGAAGTAGCGTCGCGACGGGTTGGTTTAAGTTTGCGTTCGAGGCAGGGCTATGTAGTGCCCTCGCAACCTTAGCAAGAAAAAGCCCCACCGCGTGGCAGGGCTTAGTTCATTGAGTAGTAATCAAAAACTTTTAGCTGACGATCGCCTCGAGCTGCGACCCAAGCACCATCTCGACCATTCGGCGCACCTCGAGTGCTTCTTCTTTCTTCAATAGTGACTGGTCGTGAAGCTCCTGCCAGTCTTCGGGTGGTACTCGGTGAAAGGCCTCAACGACCTTAGGGTCAAACTGTCTTCCCGCCCATTCATCCAATTCCTGTGCTGCAGCCTGATAGGGTTTGCCTTTGCGATACACGCGATCACTTGTGATCGCATCGAACGCATCCGCCACCGAAAATATACGAGCACAAATGTCGATGTCATCGGCAGATAAACCTAGCGGATAACCAGAACCATCCCACTTCTCGTGGTGCTGTGCAACCACGCGGGCTGCCCCCTCGAGAAACTTAATTCCGCGCAGGATCTGCTGACCGTGCACGGGATGCTCGCGCATGAGAACCCATTCGTCCGAAGTTAACTTAGCCGGCTTGCGCAAGATCAAATCTGGCACGCCTATCTTTCCAATATCGTGAAGCAGCGATCCAAATTCAAGGGCCTTGAGACGCTCACCATCCAATCCATATTCTCGGCCGAGACGCATGCTGTAACTAACTACTCGCTCGGAATGGCCGTGTGTTTCCAGGTCTCTGGTTTCGAGCGCCGCAGTGAGTGCTTTCAGTGTCGATCGATAGGCGTCTTCCAGTGAGTTCAAAGCCTGGTCAAGCTCAGCGGTGCGCTGCTCAACCAACTCTTCGAGATGATCTTCGTAACGCTGCTTTGCAACTATCAGATCCCGGTGCTCCAGAGCCCTCGTTACCACCGCTTCTACCTGCCGCAAATCAAACGGCTTCATTACATAGTCGAAGGCTCCCAGCCGCAGCGCCTCGATTGCGCTCTCAACAGTCTGCATGCCGCTAATCATCACTACCACGCTGTTTGGCGAGTTGCGTTTCACATGAGGAATCATGTCAAGGCCGCTCATGCCCGGCATCGTGATATCGCTGACTACGAGTTCATAATTCGTTCCAGCCAACCGCCCAAGCGCCTCTTCAGCAGAGCCCGCCGTGGTGCAGTCGTATTTGCCGTCAAAGAGATCAGAGAGAATTGCCGTTATCTCTGGCTCATCATCAACAATAAGAATGCGTGGTAGCACGTCACCTGACATTTTTCAGACTCCTACTTTTGGGGCGTTCGAGACAACTGTGCACGGCAGAGGCAATACTGGAAACTCCACAGGGGCTTGGGAGGGCTTGAGGTTGGTCGGTTAGGTATTCCCACCCTCAGGGAACGCCGTAGATTCTACAGAATTTGCCCTGATGTGGCAAACATGTTTTTACACAGCTGTAACTGCTTGATTTATAAGACAAATAAACTCTTGCGGAGCGCAGGAACACACACGCAAAGTGAACCTGCGCACCGCCAGCGGTACCGACAAATTGTCGGCTGATATCAGGCCAGAGTCTTCAGTATCGGGCTCCTTTGCGGCGCTTGCGGATTCCATAAGTGTAAACCGCCGCACCCCCGCCACCGGCGAGCGCCCCGATAGCTGCGCCCTTTTTTCCGCCGGCAATGCCGCCAATCAGGGCTCCGGCGCCGACTCCGCCTGCTGTAGTGAGCTTATCGCGATGCTTCTGCCAAAAACTTCGTCCGTGTTTGTGGCCATCGCCAACACACGCAGAATGAGTGTGCCAATAGCTGCCGTGCCGGTGCCTTAGTCGTCCGCAGGTTCTGGCAGAAGCAGGCACAAACAACAAGAGCATGAAAGTTAATACAATCAGCATTGAAAGCATTTTTTTAATTAGTTCTTCCTTTCGACGAGGACGTCGCTCTAGGGAGATATTGATCTGGAGGGGGCGGGTCAACTGATTCTATTGCCGGAAAGGTTTTTTTGTCGAGGGGAGAGACCACTTCCTTCGTTTGCCTTTAAACCCTCGGTTTCCGGATTGCAAACCAAACGCAAGCAGAAAGATCGCGAAACGCCTTATGAAAGCGGTGGCCTGCGGTTTGCACTAGATCGTCTAATTAGATTGGGGGAAAATAGCCAAGTTGATTGGAACCGACTGGCCCTGGATCAGGCGTCCTTTCAGTCCCAATCGTGAATAAGGAGAATCGACAATGTGCAATAGTAAGCTAAGAGCGCTCGTCATCTTTTTGACGATCTCAGTATTCGCTTCAGCCATGACGCGTAATGCGTCTGGGGCGAGCACCGCAAAAGCGCAGCCGCAAGGTGCGCTTAATGCTCGCGTGATTCGACAGGTGCGACATGAGTTGGTGACGCTGCCTTATTACGGGGTGTTCGACTGGCTCCAATTTGAGGTACGGCCAGACAACACCATTGTGCTGCGTGGGCAAGTAATAAAGCCCACCACTAAATCAGATGCCGAAGCTCGCGTTAAGGACGTCGACGGAGTGTCTAAGGTGGTCAACCAAATCGAGGTCTTGCCGCTCTCTCCACAAGACGACCGGTTACGGAGGGCGCTGTATCGCAAACTCTACGGTAATGATTCGCCACTTTTCCGTTACGCAGTCCAGGCAATCCCATCGATTCACATCATTGTTAAGAATGGACGCGCCACGTTGAAAGGCATTGTGGCCAACAAGGGTGACGCTCAATTGGCCTACCTGAGAGCGCGCGGCGTCTCGGGTCTTTTCGAGGTCAAGAGCGAACTGCAAATTGAGAGCGAGATGCCTCAATAAAACAGTGATGAGTCATGAGTAACGAGTGTTGCACCTGAGCGTTCACGCTGGTGGATGCTCAGACTATTGAATCAGGAGGGTGTTATGCGCTGGAAACAGTTTGTAATTTCGAAAAGTCAGTTGGGCGTCCTATTAATACTGTTGGCACTCGCTTTCGGGGCATGCAATCGCGGCCACTCCCAGGGAGTGCGTTTTGCGTCTACTTCAGATCCAGGGTTAAGTAACGCACCGATCAACAACGAAGCTCCCGGTAACTCATTGGTTCCCGTCTTGTCCTATGCCGACATCGTGAGTCGAGTATCACCGGCGGTGATTACTATTCACTCCGAAATGCGAGTTCGTGCGCCGCAACAATACCCGTTTATGGATGACCCGATGTTCCGGCAGTTCTTTGGCGATCGCTTGCCGCAACAGATGCCGGAGCAACGCCGCAGCGGTCTTGGCTCAGGCGTAATCATCAGTACCGGCGGCTAC
>DATBRN010000394.1:0-14759 GCA_036560225.1 Pyrinomonadaceae bacterium
AAGCGATAACCAGGAGTGAACATCAGTACCGGATTGTTGGTGGCGGAAGGCATCTGATGTAATCAATACTTGTGATTATCAAAACTACGGCTCTGAACCCTTGTCGATGGGTGAGTCTTCAGCCGGTCGCAACCACCACCCCACGCGGGATGCCCGCGCGGGGACCCCGGACCGCTTCCGGTACTGATTCCTACCCCTGCCTCTAGAAGTTCAGTTTCAGTCCAAACTGAAACTGTCTCGGGTCAAAGGACGCGGTTGGCCGACTATAGTAGCGGCCATTGCCGGCGCGTTGGCCAAAGGCATTAACGTCGCTAAACAGTGGTGATGCCGCAGCCTCGTTAAAGCGATTGAACATATTGAAGCCTTCCGCAATTACATCCAGCCTGACGCGCTCGCCGAACCGAATCGCCCTCATCAAGCGAAGGTCGAGCGAAGCGAACTTGTGCGTGATGCCCATGTTGCGTCCGAGGCTGCCGTTTGTGAAGGCCGGCGGAATAATAAGTCTTCCATCGGAAGTAACACTGGGTCGATCATTGGAACTTTGCTGATCGCCGTTTGAGTCAACACCGGTGATGATATTGAAGGGACGGCCAGAACTCACTTCAAGAATCGGCGCGAGGGTAAAGTCTGACAGGAAACGCTGCATGCCGCTGTCTGAATTGCGCCATCTTGCCGGCGAAGTGATGATGGCGCTGAAAACATACCGGAGACGCTGATCGAAGAGTGAGTCAGAACGATCGGCGCGGAAGTCTAGATTGTTCTGGGGCTTGAGCAGTGTTTGCAGGTCGGAAGAATCATCAATCGAGTGGGACCACGTCAAAGAAGCCAGAAACTGGAAGTTATTGGAATAGCGCTTCTTCAAATCCAAGTTCATTGCATGGTAGGCCGAATTCCCTTCGGAGAGCTGGGCGCTGACATCGCCAAATGGCGAGAGCACCCCGGGCGTGCGTAATGAACCGGTAGCGGTGAGGATGCCGTCAAGTACTGCTTTGGTGACTGCTCCACCTGTGGCTGCCTGCACGAAGAAATAGTTTGGCGCGTTGGGACGGAAGAAGTTCGCAGCGATCGGCGAGATTATCGTCTGCCCTACTGAGTTCACCCCATAGATTCCTGGAATAATTGGCGTAAAGCCTCGCGGGCAGGCTGCACTCGCAGCGCAAGGCGCTTGAGGCAGCGCGAAAAACTCTGCGGATGTAGTATCAGGAGGGTTGACGCCAAAGAAGCGACGGAAGTTTTCAATCAGAAGATCGCTGCGCATCAGGTTAATGTCGCGCGGATGCGGCAGATGATGAGCGCCGACAAAGATATAACTCGCTGAGACAGACATGTCCCTTGTGAGTTGGTGTTCAACCGTGAAGTTACCCTGATTGGCGTATGCATATTCAAACTTTTTGTCCGGGAAAAGCGTGAACGGCAAAATCGTGCCGAAGCCGGGGAACGTTTGGTCGTTGAAGCGCTGGCGCCCAAATTGATATTGCGCGCTCGACGCAGCACCGGGTGTGCAGTTGACACCGGGGATCGCTCCCGGAAAATTGCAGATGACTACGGTGCCCTGAAAAACCTGCGCGGCATTAAGGAAAGTGGTCGGCGACGGATTGTTGAATATCAGAGTAGCCTGTTGCTGCTGTGCCGCGTCCGCAATGTCGGAGTTGAACGCAATCGCCAAAAGTGGGTGATCGTAAAACAGACCGAAGGCGGCACGGATAACGGTCTTCCCATCATTGTGCGGATCCCACGCTACTGCCAACCTCGGCGCAATGTTGTTCTTGTCACGCGGAAAACCTTGCTGCACGTTCAGCACATCTTGCGCCGCTAATAGCTGTGCTTGTGAAAGCGTGATGCCTGATAGCGGATCCCTAAACGAGGGTTCCGGAGGAACTGTTTGGGTTAGCTCATAGTCGTACCGCACTCCGTAATTCAGCGTTAGGTTAGGCCTCATCTTCCAGGAATCCTGAGCAAAGAAGGCCATTGGCCGGTTGCTAATCTTGCTGACGGGATTGCCAAAGCCCTGGACGTAAACTGACGGAATTCCCAGACCGTATGACTGTACAGCCGTAAAGTTAGGCGGCGGGGTTGTGGTGCCGGGAAAATTCGGCAGCGACGAAACCAGCGTTCGCGCGTTGAACTCACCGAAGTTGAAGAGTCCGGCAAAGTTTAGCTCGAAGACCGCCGAAGGAATTCGGACGAAAGCGAAGTCCCCGCCAAATTTGAAGGTGTGATCGCCCTTGACCACAGTCAGGTTGTCGGTCCACTCGTATCGGGTCTCAGTGCGAACCACAGGAGAAAACAATTCACGACCGATGAACGCGATGCCGGTCACGTTGAAGGCAACAGCTTCGCCATTCTGAGAGGTGAAGACTGCGCGGCGCTCGCCGAAATTGAATCTCGCCTCGTTAACCATGTTGCCTGAAAGAGTGGAAGTCAAACTTGCAACTGTGGAAAAGTCGCGCAGCTTTTGAATTCCGGTACGTGAAAAATCATTCTGACCCAATGACTGGTTCTGCGATTCCACCTGGATTCCGGTAATTCGACTGGGGTTGTAGCCAAAGCGCAGGCTGAACTGATGATCCTTGGTAATCAAGTGGTCGAGGCGCACTGAATTAAATGTGCTCCTGTCAGTGATTGGAAAAACTCTCTGTAAAGCATTCAGCGGTCGAAATGCGATGGGTAGGCCATTGTTGCCTATAGTACCGACCGGCACGGGGGCACCCGTCAAAATGAACCGTGAGCCGATAATGCCTGGCGGAATCGGACTAATAGGGCTTCCTGGTGGACTGTTGCACACGCTCCCGTCGTTTGGACTTGAAAGCGGGTTGGTGCCGGTTAGCCCTGTAGTTCCACCGCTCGATGCGAAGAAGGCGTAGACTCGTGCGGCACAAACAGCCAAGCCACCGGCCGAGACTAAACTATTTACGTAGCTGGCCTGTGCGGGCGTCAAGTTAGTGAAGGTGCGGGCAACAGGATTCAGGCCGGGAATCACAGGAATCGTTGCTGAGGCAGTCAGGTCGCCCACCACGTCGCTGGTAAAGAATCCCGACTCGTCGCGGCGTCGCTGTTCAAATGCGAAGAAGAAAAACGTACGGTCACGATCCAGGGGCCCGCCGAGGGTCACGCCGTATTGCGTTCGCCTGAAATCAGGCTTTTTGATCGGAGCAAATGGATTGCGAGCTTGAAAATTCTTGTCGCGGATAAAACCAAATATGTTTCCGTGGAAATCATTGGTCCCGCTCTTGGTGACAACGTTGACTACGCCGCCGGCTGAGCGTCCAAACTCAGGCGCAAAAGAATTCGTTACTACCTGAAACTCCTGCACCGCTTCCTGAGAAACAGTGGAGCGCGAGGCGTTGACGGAGTTGTCAGTATTGTCGGCGCCATCAACCTGGACGAGATTTGAGCGACCGCGTTGGCCACCGAAATTCAAGCCTGTCGTTGGTGCTGGTCCAATGGGACGACCATTGTCGCGTCCGACCGTGGAGGTGGTGAGCGCGAAGGAGAGGTAGTTACGTTCGTTGATCGGGAGGTTGTCGATGCGTTGCTGATCTATAGTCGTAGCTACCGCCGTTTTGGATGTTTCTACAAGTTCCGCGTTTGCTCCGGTGATGGTTACTACCTCGCTGACCGTTCCCACTTCAAGTGCGACATCGAGGTCTGCGCGCTGGCCCACCGTGAGAGTGACTGCCGGCAAGACCAATTTCTTGAAGTTTGGAGCCTCGACGGTGACTTCATAGTCGCCGGGAGGCAGATTCACAATCAGATAAGCCCCTTCGTCATTCGTCGTAGTAGTCTTGCTGGAATTGGTGGCCGGATTGCGAGCAGTCACGGTTGCTCCGTTTACGACCGCGCCAGACTGGTCGCGTACGACTCCCTGCAAATCGGACGCGTTGGATTGCGCCTGACCAAAAACAACGCTCGAGCCCAGAAGTCCACACAGAAAAGCAACTACTAGAAGAATCGTCAATCGAATCGAACGGTAAAGCCACACCGTAGAGGACGCAAACATGATCATTTCTCCTTAGCTAAGTTTGGACTCGGCCGATCAGGTAAGAACCGGCTTGGAACCTGATTAGTTTATCGGGCCACTATTGTCAGTTTGTGACTGCCGCAAAATTTCCGTTTTCCACGACATTTCGGGGAGCGATTCGGTCGCCCGGAGTTTTGATTTCAACGACCCTTTGAGATAGTCGTCGTGGAACACTAGACAAGTAACGCTCAGCCTTTTTACTCCAAAAGCTCCTGTCTGGCAAGCATTTATATACTTACGCGCGCGTGGGATTGATGGGCCATCCCGGCCTCTGAGTCAGCTGCTTGAGACGCTCACTTCATTGTTCGTGGACTGACGCGTTGCGCGCGCGAGTTTGCGACGGAGACGAGAACTGTGTCCAAAAAAAAGTATTGCGGCTTCATCCAGATGAGGAACAAAAGCGGCGCGTCGCAGAATCCCTGAGATTCGCAAGCGCGATTGAAACCTGCGCGAATACTCTAGCTGGTAGTGGTTTGCCATTGATTCAAAGCCGGCGCCCCGGCGCAGAAGCGGAAGGTGCCGGGTGATTGCTTCGGCTGCAACCTCTCCACTTTCGAGTGCCATTAGCATGCCGCTGCCGGTGAATGGATCGATGAACGCAGCGGCGTCGCCGATGGTTATAAGTCCGCGGGCGGGCACCAGAGTTTGTCGCCCAAAGCTCTCCAGCGAGACACTGAGCCAGGGCGAGAGAGCGCGCGCATTCGAGAGCGTGTAAGCCGCGCGTGAATTCTTCATGACGACTTCGCGCAGCACGAGCTCCGGATCGGAGCGGTAGCGGCGCACGTCTTTCGCCGCAACTATAAAACAGAGATTGCTAACACCGCCTTCGACGCCACTCAAACCGCCATAGCCACGCTTGTAGAAATAGATCTCGCAGGCGCCTTCAGCCACGCGAGAATTTTCAAGGTGCGCTTTGAACGCAACGAGTCGCGTTATCTTTTTTCCTGGTTTCGCACGTCTCCGGTCCAAATGGCGTGCTAACGCCCTCGTTCTGCCCGTCGCATCGATTGTTACGAGTGACTGGTAGTCTTGCGATATCGATCCGGTTTTCACATGAACACTACAAACTTGTTCTCCCTTGGGAACAACCAGGGACGCATGCGCTTCTTCCAGGACCGTCACGCCAACAGTCTTCGCTCGCTCAAGAAGCTGGTGATCCATCTCCCTGCGGCTTAAGCCGAGCGCATTGGCGTCAGACTTGAACCACTTACTTGGCACCGCGAGGCTCTTTCCGCGGCGCGAGTAAAAAACGGTTTCAGAAAGCGATGCACCTCCGGCCTCCTTCATCCGATCCATAACTCCAAGCCGTTTGAAATGAGTCAAGCATTCGGGAGAGATGAATTCTCCGCAAAGCTTGGCGCGCGGAAACTTCTTTTCTTCAATGAGCAACACACGCGCTCCGTTCATGGCCAACTGAATCGCCGAGCCTGTACCGGCCGGCCCGGCACCCGCGATCGTCACGTCAAAAATATTTGTAGAACTAGGGGTCAGTTGTCACTCCTCTTGCAGCCGCGGCTTTGCCGCCGCACCGTGCGGAAAGGCTCTGCCTTTCCGGCAATATTCTAATAATCCAAGGAGGCTATGCCTCCAGCGGTCGGAGGCGTAGCCTCCATAACAGAAGTAGATTGTTCGGAAAGACTCAGCCTTTCCGAACTGTGCGGCAAAGCCACGAGCACAAGCCGGTACGGAAAAAGACGAGATACCCGGATGTCTTTCAATTCGGCTTCCTCCGCGAGGCTTGCCAATTCTTCCGGCGTGAAACTTCTCAGTATCGAAAGGGCTCCATCCTCACGAATCAGCCGGTTGTGCAGAAAAAGTCGCCCGATCGTTGTGTAAAAAAAATAGGCGACGGGATGACGATGCAGATCAATTACAAAAACTCGACGGGACGAAACCCGGCCCAACTCGCGCAAGATCGCTATCACCTCTTCATTTTTAAAATGGTGCATGAACAGTGAGCACATCGCGTAATCGAATTCGTTGTCTGCAAATGGCAACCGAAACGCGTCACCACGAATGGCGTTTATTTCGGGGAGAGTTAGCGCTCGCTCGGCGATTGCCTTTGCTGACCGCGCATTTAATTCAACGCCCGTGAGTTTTGCTCTTCGACCAGTTTTTCGCGCCCACTCGGCAATGACACGCAACAGCTCGCCTGAACCTGCGCCAACATCAACTACGGAAAAAGAATGCAAGTCTAGTTTGTCGATCTCCTGCAGGAGAGACTCTCGCACCGCGCTCGCGTCGCCCAGCCAGCGGTTGACGCGCTGAAGCTCGACAATGCAGCCTTCATATTCCTCTGGCGTATAGTCACCCTTGTCGAGATGCTCAAGCTCCAAACTGCGCTGGCGAAATTGATCGAACATAATAAAGAGGGGGAAACAACATGATAGCAGGCTGACAGAGCGTTTACCGAGAGCGGTAGCAACCAACCAAATACTCAACATCAGTACCGAGAGCGGTAGCGACCGGCCCTGATGTCGAATGATCTGCTCTTGTGATCCTATTATGGTATCTTCATGACTACATGCAGAGTAATAACGGTCTTGTAACTGAGCTCTTCCTCAATCCCAAAAACGTTGGTGAAGCAACAGAGCCGCGGTTCGTTGGCCGATCGGCATCATTTCAGTGCGGCGCCACCGCGCGAATTTCATTACACATCGATGAGTCGCAGCGAATCACGGAAGCGAAATTTAAGGCGGCCGGCTGTAGTGTCCTGGTCGCCTCAACATCGCTGTTAATTGACCAGGTTATTGGCAAGACAACCGGGGAGGCCGCATCTCTCGGACAACGCCCCGAGGAACTGAGAGTGAAACTTGGTGAGATACCAGCAGAACGAAGTGAGTGTCCGGCCTTAGCGTGCGAAGCGCTCATCTCCGCCATTCAAAAATACAGCGACAGCGTTCGCGACGAGTGGGAAGGCGACGAGGCGTTAATCTGCACCTGCTTCTGCGTTTCGGAAAGAAGGATAGAGCGCGAGATTCAGAATGGAAGACTGAGCACGATCGCTGAAGTTACCCAAGCGTGTAACGCAGGTGCTGGTTGCCGCTCATGTTACCCTTTGATTGAAGATATTTTGGAAGAAGTAAATGGTAAATGGTGAATAGTAAATGGTAGACGCATCGGCGGACGACCATTCACCATTCACCATTTACCATTTACCATTGAAACAATGATCTATCTCGATAACAACGCAACCACCCGCGTGGCGCCAGAAGTTTTTGACGCAATGCAGCCGTACCTGACCGAAGTGTACGGCAATCCTTCTTCCGCCCATTCGCTGGGACGGCAAATGAAATCGGCGGTCGAGCGCGCTCGCGAGCAAGTGGCCGAATTGCTCGGCGCGGCTGACTCAAGCGAAATTGTTTTCACCTCGTGCGGTTCGGAATCAGATAACTGGGCCATCGGCGGCTTTCTCGAACAGAACCCCACCCGACGTCACATCATTACCACGCGCGTCGAGCATGAGGCGGTAAGAAATCTTTGCGAACATCTGGCAGAGATTGGTTGCCACGTAACCTGGCTCGAGGTCGATAGCAAAGGTGAGCTCAATCTTGACGATCTCCGCCAGGTCTTGCGACGCGATACGGGAATAGTTTCCGTCATGCTCGCCAACAACGAAACCGGCGTGCTCTTTCCCATCGACAAAATCGGGAAAATTGTTCGTGATGATTCGGATGCGGTTTTCCACGTCGATGGCGTGCAAGCAGTTGGGAAGATTCCAATCAACCTAAAAGAACTCGACGTCGATCTATTCGCGTTATCCGGTCACAAGCTTCACGCTCCGCAGGGCATCGGCGCGCTCTACATACGCCGCGGCGTCAAGCTGCCTCCTTTTATTATTGGCGGCGGACAGGAGAGTGGCCGGCGCGCAGGCACGTCCGCTGTTCCCAATATTGTCGGCCTCGGGGCAGCGTGCGAATTGGCAAGAACTGTCGACGAGCACGACCGCATTGAGACCCTGCGCAACAAACTGGAAGACGGAATACTTGGGACGATTCCCAATGCACGCCTAAATGGAACCGCAGAGCGCACGAAGCGCTTGCCCAATACTGCGAATATTTCGTTTGAGTACGTTGAGGGCGAAAACATTCTGGTTCATCTGGACCAGGCCGGCATCTGCGTCTCAACAGGTTCTGCTTGCCATTCAACCACCAAAGAGTCTTCTCCCACCCTGCGCGCCATGAACGTGCCCTACACGGCGGCGCAGGGCTCGATCCGATTCTCTCTAGGCCGCTACAACACAGAAGCTGAGATAGATCGGACGCTGAAGATCCTGCCGGAGATCATAAGCAAACTTGTCGAAATGTCGCCGTATGAGAAGGAGCTCAAAGCCCTCAAAGTGTCACCGCAGTAGTTAATTGCTTTCCTCCCAGGCCAGCCGGGCCAACCGCCTTCCTTACGTGTGAGACTCTTGGTCGCCCGCTCAGGGCACAAGTGCCTTCTCTAAACGGCACACGATTCTTTTCCTGATTCGTTTAGAGAGCGGACTTGTCCGCCCGCTCAGGGCACAAGTGCCCTCTCTAAACGGCACAGCATTTTTTCCCTGATCGTTAGCCTTGCCCCCCGCTCATTTGGCATAAAAGCCCCTCGGATACATTCTCGCTTTAGTCGCTTCCGCTTTACTGGTAGAATTCCCTTTGGATTTGGATAAGTTTCCGCTACCACTCCAGTCGGTTTTCCGGGAGCACAATCGATGTCAGGCGAACAGCCCGCTGCCAGTGAAACGCCTTCCATAGCCATCGCGAAGACTGCGTCGTCTCGCAAAGCGCGCGAGGATAGCGTGAACTCGATGGAGACCGACGACTTCGTTTGCATTACGCCCTCCACCCCACTGTCCAAAGCAATCGAGGCAATGAAACAGGACGAAGGCGGCTGTGCGATTGTTTGCGCCGAAGATGAGTCGGTGGTGGGTATTTTTACGGAACGAGATCTTCTGACCAAGATAGTCGGACAGGAGATTGACCTGAATGCGCCGGTAAGCAACTGGATGTCGCCGGTAGTTGCGACTTTGACACCCGAGGCGACGATCGGTGACGCGGTTTCTATTATGAATGATAAGGGTTACCGCAATGTTCCGCTCGTCAAGAACGGTAAACTAGTTGGCTCAATCTCCGTTTTCGACGTTATCGGCTATCTGGCTGAAAGCTACCCGAAGACTACGATGAACTTACCGCCGAATCCCGATCAGGTGATGAATAGCACCGACGGAGGATAAATGGTGAATGGTAACTAGTTAATAGAAGACACGCTTCTCTCCATTTACCATTGACCATTGACCATTTACTTTTCATACGGAAGGAAATTTCCTAGACACACATGAGCACTCTTATCGAACCTCCGGTGGAACAAACGGAAAAGAATCTCGAGGAAATGGAAACTGTGACGATCCGCTTTGCCGGCGATTCCGGCGACGGGATGCAGTTAACGGGAACGCAGTTTACAAATACCTCCGCGGTTCTCGGCAACGACATTTCTACGCTGCCGGACTTCCCGGCCGAGATTCGCGCGCCCGCCGGCAGCTTACCGGGCGTCAGCGGTTTTCAACTCAACTTTTCCAGCCAGCAAATCAAGACACCCGGCGACCAGCCAAGCGTGCTGGTGGCCATGAACCCCGCAGCCTTGAAGGTCAATTTGCCGGACCTCGAAGAGGGCGGGACACTCATCATTAATACGGACGGCTTCACGCCGGAGAATTTGAAGTATGCAAACTATGCTTCAAATCCGCTGGAGGATGGCTCGCTCGCCGGTTATCGCGTGCACAAGCTGCCGGTCACAACGCTCAACATGAACGCGCTGAAAGGTAATGTTGAGTTGTCGCGCAAAGAAATAGATCGCTGTAAAAACTTTTTCGCGCTTGGGGTTCTCTACTGGCTCTACGATCGGCCGATGGAAAACACTCTCGCCTGGATCACAAGCAAGTTTGGCAAGAACCCTGAGCTGGCTAAAGCAAACGAAATTGCCTTGAAGACCGGCTACAACTTTGCCGATACAACGGAACTTTTCACTACTCATTACACAATCAAGAAGGCGAAGATTGCTCCGGGAAAATACCGAAAGATAACGGGCAATGAGGCTACCGCACTCGGATTCGTAGCCGCTTCGCAACTGGCCGGCCGGCCACTATTTTACGGATCTTATCCGATAACGCCGGCGTCTGACATTCTCCATGAGCTAGCCCGTCACAAGAGTTTTGGCGTGAAGACATTTCAAGCTGAGGACGAGATCGCTGCGATCTGTTCAGCCATCGGCGCGAGCTTCGCCGGCCAGGTTGGATTAACCGGCACATCCGGTCCAGGCGTGGCTCTAAAACAGGAGGCGATTGGGCTAGCGGTAATGACCGAGCTGCCGTTAGTGATAATTAATGTCCAGCGCGGTGGGCCATCGACAGGCTTGCCAACCAAGACGGAACAGGCAGATCTGTTTCAAGCTGTCTGGGGTCGAAACGGGGAATGTCCGGCAATTGTCGTAGCCCCGTCAACGCCTGCCGATTGTTTCCACATGGCAATTGAAGCCGTGCGTCTGGCATTCAAATATATGACGCCGGTCTTTTATTTATCAGATGGCTATCTGGCAAACGGGGCCGAGCCATGGGCCATTCCCGAAATCGATCAATTGCCGAAGATTGAGGTGAACTTTGCCAGCGACCCGGCCAACTTCATGCCCTATGCCCGCGATCCTGAAACCCTGGCGCGACCGTACGCGATTCCGGGAACGCCGGGACTCGAGCATCGCATTGGCGGCATCGAGAAACAGCACATCACCGGCAACGTAAACTACGATCCCGAGAACCACCACCTGATGGTTCGTCTGCGGCAGGAAAAAGTTGATCGTGCAGCAAACGAAATCCCGCTCGTGGAAATCTTTGGCGAGAAAACCGGCAAGGTGCTTGTGCTTGGCTGGGGATCAACTTATGGGTCGATCAGCACCGCGGTGGAGAAACTTCAGGCTGAGGGCAAGAGTGTTTCCTCAGCGCATTTGAAATATCTAAACCCCTTCCCGAAAAACCTCGGTGAAGTGCTCGCCGGATTCGAAACGGTCATCGTGCCGGAGATGAACCTGGGCCAGTTGTGCACCATGGTGCGGGCGAAATACCTGGTTGACGCGATCCCGTTCTCGAAAGTTAAAGGCCGCCCATTCCAGATTCGGGAGATCATGCGGAAGGTTGAGGAGTATTTGTAGACACTAGGCTGTGATTTTTAATTCGCGATGGGGACCCAAATTACTGAGATACATCAAGGGCAATCGGTAATAGACCGTTATGATGAGGCCCTGCGCTACCTTATGGGAGAAGGCAGTCTCAACAGGACACTGGCCCGAATCACCGGCGATCTGAAGACGCACGGAATCGATTACATGGTGATTGGAGCAGTCGCTCTCTTAGCACACGGCTATCCCCGGCTCACTGAGGACATCGACCTCGTGCTTACGCTGCAGGGACTGGAAGACTTTCACCGGGAGCTAATTGGTTTAGGTTATGTTCCCGCATTTCCAGGCGCAAAGAAAAGGCTGCGTTCGACGACGGACGGAATCACTATTGAAATAATGACTACTGGCGAATATCCCGGTGATGGGAAACCAAAGCCGGTGAGTATTCCCGAACCATCAGCAGCTTCAGTCGAGATTGATGGTGTCCGATTTGTGACTTTTGAAAAACTGATCGAATTAAAGCTTGCGTCGGGCATGACTGCGCCACACAGGTTGAAGGACTTGGCAGACGTGCAGGAGCTAATCAAGGTTCGTGACTTGCAACCCGAGTTTGCAGAGCGACTTGACCCGTACGTAAGAGAAAAATTTGTAGAGTTGGCTGAAACAATCAAGCAAAGTCCGAAGGACGAAGATTGATGGCAGGTAGTATTTGGAACGTCGAAGATTTTGATCCCGCTGAATGGAAGATTGAGCGGGAAGGTCATGAGTGGAAGGGCGAGGAGTTCGACAAGCGAATCTACCAGGCACCTGAGAAAATAGAATATGTCGGCGGGATCTTTATTGACGAACGTCAGAGGCTCACTGTTTTGGCAATGCTGCTTGAGAATTTGGGCATCGATAAAGCTGTGCTGCTTGGAGATCCAAAAGACTGGAAAGCTGCGTTGGCTGACCTAGGCCGATAACCATAGCAACTATCCGACAACGTGAAATAAGGAGCTATAGGCTAAGATTTTTATAGGAGCATTCATGAACACAACGGGAAATGGTCAAAGTGGTAATGGCAATGGTAACAAGCCCATCGTCGAGGCGGTCTCCGCTGACAGCGAAGTGGGTTCGGCAGTCTCGGGCAAGATCGCGCCGCCTCCGGGTCAGATGAAGAAAGCCGACTTTGTTTCCGATCAGGAAGTGCGCTGGTGTCCCGGCTGCGGCGACTACGCAATTCTCAACAACGTACAGAAAGTAATGCCCGAGCTCGGCATTCCGCGCGAGAAGATCGTTTTCGTTTCCGGCATTGGTTGCTCGTCACGTTTTCCCTACTACATGAATACTTATGGATTCCATTCGATTCATGGACGCGCGCCAGCAATTGCAACCGGCATCAAGTGTGCGAATCCGGACCTGAGCGTCTGGGTTATCACCGGTGACGGCGACGCGCTCTCGATCGGCGGCAACCATTTCATTCACGCGATTCGCCGCAATCTCGACGTCAACTACATCCTCTTCAACAACCGCATTTATGGTTTGACGAAAGGCCAGTACAGCCCAACATCGGAGTTTGGCAAAAAGACTAAATCCACACCGCTGGGAACCATCGACTACCCAATAAACCCACTCTCCCTGGCCATCGCAAGCGAGTCGACGTTTGTAGGGCGGTCAATTGATATCGACGTTAAGCATCTTGGCTCAGTAGTCGAAGCGGCTGCGAAACACAAGGGCATCTCGTTTATTGAGGTCTACCAAAACTGCAACATTTTTAACGACCATGCCTTCGATTCATTTGCCGAGCGTAGCGTGCGCACGGATCGCGTGCTTTATCTCGAGCATGGCAAACCGATGATCTTCGGCAAGGATCGTAACCGTGGCATTCGCATGAACGGCGCCCATCCGGAGGTGGTGACCATAGGGGAAAACGGAATTACGGAAAACGATCTGCTGGTGCACGACATTTACCTGAAAGACCCCTCGGTTGCGTTCATGCTCGCACGTATGGAACAACCTGACTTCCCGCAGCCGGTGGGAATCTTCCGTGCGGTCGAACGTGCAACTTATGAAGAGATGATGGTGGGCCAGATCGATGCGGCCATCGCGAAGTCCGGCCCCGGCAGTCTGGAAAAACTCATCAACAGCGGCGACACGTGGGTAGTGGAATAGCTGCCGGATGGGAAAACAAACTCTGCGTGTGAATGAGGTCAGTACCACCTCGCGGGTAGCGGGTGGGTGCAACGATTGGCGATTGCAGATTGTCGGGTGCTCCACCGTAGATTCGAATTGGTAGTGGAATTACCAATCGACAATCCCCAGTCCGCAATCGTTGAACCAACCCGCTACCGCGAGGTGGTAGTGACCTTATGTCACGCAAAATGCATTTTAAGAGCCGAAGCGCTGTCTGTATTCACCGGAGACGAGAAATGCCTTAACCATCTCCGTGTTAATGAAGTTGCCGTTGAACTGATTCAGCTTATCAAGCCAAAATTGCCATCCTCCAAAGTTTGTGTCCGGAGCATCGTCCGGATTCCGGCGCAAGGTAGCCGAAGTCTGTTTTTTCATACGAGTCCTTCTGGTAAGTCGGGGGATATTTTGTGGCGGCAATTGTTTCCAATTTTGTAGCAGGCATTTTTTAGTTTGCCCTTTGTCACCTGGGGCGTAGAATTGCAGCCTGATCTGGCAACGAGTATCTCGGAGTTCAAGGCTAAATGAATTGTCCCTCCTGTGGTCACGAGAATATGGACGGCATTGACCGTTGTGAGAATTGTCTCGCGCCGTTTCGACAGCTCGACATTCCCAGCGCGGATGCAGCTGAAGGGCTGGCCCGTTCGGTGATGGAAGACAATTTGGGCCAGCTTGATCGGGACCCGCCGGTCTGTGTTGCGCCTGACACTTCAGTGCTTGAAGTCGCTCGTCTGATGAAAAACTCTAATTCCGGCTGCGCGCTGGTCGTGAAAGACAAGAAACTGGTTGGAATTTTCACCGAGCATGATGTGCTGCTAAGGATGACCAGGAGTCCGGCAGACTTGTGTTCGTCGAATGCCGGAAATATTCCCGTCAAAGATCTGATGAGTCATAATCCGGAATCGCTCCATGAGAGAGATTCCGTGGCGGAGGCCCTCAACAAGATGTCACTCGGCCGCTATCGCCGCATTCCTTTCAGGAATTCAGACGGCACCTTCTCCGTCGCCTCCATAAAATCAGTCCTCAAATACATCGCCCAGGAAGACTGGTAGACCGTTCCCGAACGCAAGTCCCCTCCAATTCACTCGTTCATCTAACGGCGCAACGGGCAACTCCCTATCGTGGCTGCGTGGTCTAACCACCCACACCGTCACCCCGGGGCGAGGCCATGCAGTTCAGAGTTCAGTCCTAGCTTGTGGATTTTCAAACTCCACCCTACCGACTGAACTCTAAACTATCTGAGCTTTCGTAATTGCAGCCCGCCTTAACAAACTTTGAAACTATCCGGTTCACCGGCGACACCCGACATGAAAACAATTATCTCCATCGCGCTGTTCGGATTTCTTTACCTGCTGCCTACGTCTGCTCAACAGGCTGACTACTCGAAACTCAAGGCTGACGCCGAACAGTTTTACGCGGCCGG
>DATBRN010000395.1:0-12473 GCA_036560225.1 Pyrinomonadaceae bacterium
CGACGTTCAAACAGCAGGAATTCAACCGGGCGTTTGTGTTGATGCAATACTTTGGTTATCTGCGAAGGAATCCCAACGACGCGCCTGAGCCAGGATTAAACTTCGACGGCTACAACTTCTGGTTGGGCAAGCTGAATCAATTCAACGGTAACTTCGTCAACGCCGAGATGGTTAAGGCCTTCATCATCTCTGGCGAATATCGCCAGCGCTTCGGCCAGTAATGCTTCCCGTCTGGGCAAATTGTAGGGGCGGCACTCCGTGGCCGCCCCTCGGTGCGATCTTATTCAACTTGCCCTTCAGTCACATCCCGCGTGGTTTGCGAATGCTGCGATGAGCATTGGGACATCGCTACCGCCACACCGAAGCCAGGACGCCAAACCGCTCAGATTATGATAGAACGGTCCGTACCGACTACTGAGTAGTCGCAACACCCTTTAGTTTGTCTGCCTCAGCCCAATCCTTCGCAGAGACAAATGACTCCGTGTCATAGACCAGCACGATCGTTCCCACGGGAAGCATCTTGCTCACGTCACGAGAGGCGAACATCGGAATCCGAATGCACCCGTGACTCTGTGGCTCGGGTGGAACCGACGGGTTTCCGTGAATCGCCACTCCGTCGCTGATGTAATTCGGATAATAAAGCAATCCTAGCGGCGACCTCTTCCAGCCCATCGCTTTGGCATAGACCCTGAACCTACCTCTCGGTGTGTAGGCAATTCCACTCATGCCCTTCTCGTTGTAGTGTTTGTTGCTGCCACTCGAGACCGGAAGAATTCTACTGACTGCCCCTTCTTCGTTGACCATCAGGAATACCTGGCGACCTACATCCACTTCAACATGCTCATAACCGATGTCCTTCGCCTGAGGTGGAGTCGCGTTCCGGATTGCCTCGACCTCGTCGCGCGTGAGGCGGCCGGTAATCTTGCGACCTTCTACTTTCTGGAAGGCAATCAACGCTGCGCGCGTGACCGGGTCAATCACTCCGTCTACCGGACCGGTCCAGTAACCCATATCCGAAAGACGTTGTTCCGCTTCCTTGGCCTCCGCCCGGCTAGGAACTTGTCCTTGACGATTTTTTCTCTCCGCTGTGTTTGCGACTGACGAAGTTGAGGTCAGAACAAGCACACAAATAATAAGTAACAAAACTGGCTCTAGCCTTCTAATAATGCTCATAAGTTCGATTGTCATACCTCCCCAGTGATCGGACTTGTTAGGGGGAATGCCTACGCGAACTCGATACGGGCGAGTCCTCTTTTGCTAAGCGTCGGGGTTAATCGGGTAGGCCGGTTAGGGGGCCGAGGTCGGGTTTCGGTGGCGGGGATGTTACCGGCAATCAGTCGTTACTTCAATAACTCTTTACGTGTCCAACGATACGCCGAGAAGCACGGGGCAGTCAACATTGTATTAGGCTTTGCGGCCGGTGGAGTAGCCACTCGAAGCCGGACTCCAGCTCAAGTTGCGGCGGGGGCAAGCCCACCTTCCCAACCCTGAGCTGACGTGACTCGAGTGATTTTCCTACGATTGAAGGCTTTCAATGCTAGATTAAATCTCTCAGGTTGGGAAGGTGGGCTTGCCCCCGCCGCAACTTGAGCTGGAGTCCGGCTTCGAGTGCTCACATACCCACCTTTGGGGAACGAGTTAATGCGCCCCTTTTGGTTACCTCTGCTTCTTTGAGCAAGGTGTTTTCAGGATCGATGTTGATGCCGGTGGGAGCCTCGTTTAGTTTTACTTCTTCAACGGTTTGCCTGCCGGTTGGTCTCAAAACTATTCGCCTCTTGCCACCTGCAGTTAGGATGTCGATAGGCACAGCGTTGGGGAAGGCTGGTTCCGTCTGAAGCTGTCTAAGCTCAAGCCTCACCTTTAGGTTCTCAGGCCTCCATTGCCAGGAGAGTACGTAGCGCGGGTGACCGGTGCCGTAAATCCAACGCGCAAAGAAATCCTTCAGATCCTGTCCGGATGCTTTTTCAAACGCGGCTCGCAAATCCTCACTGTCAGCCACCGAGCTCTTGTGCGCTTCGTAGTAGATACGAATGGCCCGAAAGAACTTCTCGTCTCCGAGTTCCGAACGAAGCATGTGCAAAACCCAGGCACCCTTCTTGTAGTTGTTAGGGTTCAGAAGTTTGAAAAGATCTTCAGTGTCGGTATCGTGAATTGGCGTGCGCGTCTTTTTTTCATAGTTTAGATAAGTGTCTGCCTCGTCTTTCATGTATCGCTGAAAGGCCTGTTCGCCTTCATAACGTTGAATGAAGAGTCCGGCGAAATAATCAGCAAAACCCTCGCTTAACCAAAGATCAGCCCAGGTCGACTCGGTAACAGAATCTCCAAACCATTGGTGCGCTATCTCGTGCGCAATCACATTAACGAGACCCTCGCGAATATGGAAGACACTGCTTATTCGCGATTCAGCTCTGGGCTCAAACAGTGAACTTGCAAAAACAATCGCGCTGGAATTTTCCATGCCACCAAAGCGCGTCGCGCCAACTATCAAAGCAAGCTTTTCATACGGGTATGGCGCAATTGTTTGGCTGAAAAACTTCAGGGATGGATTAGCGGGAGCGAAACCCTGCATCGCAAAGTCTTTGTCAGTGGTTGGAACATAATATGCAAGGGGAGTCACTTCCCGCGTAGGAGGCTCAAGCCGAGCAAATTCCCCTACAGCGATGATCATGCAATACGGCGGAATAGGAACTGACTCGGTATAGGTCCAGGTACGTGTCGTATTCGAAGTGTTCTCCACGCGATCAAGTTTGCCATTGGCAACGACTGTATCTCGCGCAGGAGCGGTTATCGAAAAGGTAATCGTCGCTTTTGCGGCGGGATGATCGAAACAGGGAATCCAATGATGCACGCGGTCAGGCCAGTTATCGCCGACAGCCGATGGCCTACCTGCCTTGTCGGCCGTCAAGACTAAGCCGTCTTTAGGTTTGCCGTGATAGGAGACAGCGACGATGAGGCTGGTTCCGCGTCGCATCTGTTTCGATAGCTTGATAACAAGGAGGCTGGGCGATCTCTCGTAAGGCGCTGTTTGATTATTGACCGTTACGGAGTCCACGGTCATCTCACCAAAGTCCAAATCGATTTCCGACAACGTGTCTTTTAGAGACAGAATCGTTATCTCTACTCTGGCGCTCGTGATTTCCGTGAGCCGGTCATCGAGCGTAATAGACAGGTTGTAGTTAACCGGCTTCCAGGAATCGATAAGACGTTCACGCCGAGCGGCAACGGCCTGGCTGGTTAGAATTGAGAGGATCGAAAGGATCAGTGCACTGACGGTTAGCGCATTTGCATGAGTGCGGTTCGAGCGCTGAACATTATGATTGTCCACTGCGGTTACCTCTCTCCAATCGACAATCGGCAATCGCCAATCATCAATGGTACGGCCCACCCGCCACGCGAGGTGGTACTGACCTCATGACCAGGTCGGTTGAGTTTTCAAAAACACTCTGAAATGCTGGGATAAGTTCACACCGACACTGTGCGTGGAGGTGCTCACTAGTTAACGAATTCCCAGTTGTAACAACGCGGAGCGATCAGATACCTTTCGAGTTTCCGAGTTCACCCATTGGTGGTATGGACCAAGTTCCTCTGCGGTGAGCGGCCTGTTGCCTAGACGCGCCGCCGGTGTTCTCTCGAAGGCTCTGTCAGTAAGAGCCATATGCGGGTTGCGAACAGTCAGCAAGTCTGGTTGCGCAAGCGCCGACTCAGCAGCTTCAACGCTGGGAAAAAACTGCTCATAGGCAAGCAAATGCCAAACCGTCTCCGCTCCTTCGCCATCGATCGCGAGAATGCGAAGAAGTCCCAACCCGCTTTCAAGTTGGAAAATCAGATCGTCTCCTGGAGCAAATTGATGTGGCATGGGTTTAAGCTGGTTCTTGTCAGGGTCAATCAGTTCGCATGACCCGAAATCTTTATAGCATAGTGTGGGGACCGAAGGCGTTACTACTGAGACCGCGGGCCTCCGCCCGCAATGAGTGCACAGCGCGAACAACCGGTAGAGTTGAGTATCGCGCGAGATCACTCGCACCTGATGGTGCTCGGGCGGGCGAGACGCCCGCGGTCCCAGTGTACGCGCATGCGATAATCGCAGGGGGCGCGACCGACACAGGCCATTATCAGGTCTTCCGATCGGACCAGAATATATTGCAAATCGCCAACCTCAAATCTAAAATCGCAAAACCCACATGAGCCAGTTTGATTCGCACAAAGATTACTACGAAATCTTGGGCGCCAATGAGCGCACCAGCCCCCGCGACATCGAACGCTTGTACAAGCGCATGGCTGCGCGGCGCCATCCCGACAAAGGTGGTAGTGAGGAAGAAATGAAGTCTCTCAACGAAGCTTACAGCGTATTGAGAAACAAGCAGAAGAGGCTTGAATACGATGCGCAGCGTGCGAAACCTGTCGTTGACTTTGTGCCCGCCTCATCTCCGGCCGCCCAGGACATCGGGTTGTTTGGACAGGGTTTGAGTGCATTCTTTTGTTTGCTCATTGGTTTAGTTCTGTTGTTCCTGGTGCGCATTCAATGGATAAGGTTCTTATGGCCGTTGGCAGTGCTGTCGGTCCTGGTGATCCTATTTGGCGTCATGATGGCTCGCAACGCCATGCGAGCGTTCAATGCCTCTCTGCCAACCTCAAATCCGTTTCGCGGTTACCCACGCGTCCAAGAGGCGATCTTTTGGAGTCTCGTTGTTGCCAGCGGCTACGGCGTTTATCTGGTACTGACCGCAATGTGAGAAACTCTTTGCATGGCTGTCTCAGGATTGGATCTATTGGTTCTCGAGGTCAACAGCATCGAGGAGTCGCTCGCGTTCTACGGCGGCATGCTCGGGTTTGAAATTGAGAAGCATAGTCCGGATTCGGATCCCCCGATGGCGACCCTGAAAGCCGGCGCTTTAAAGATCACCTTGGCCCAGCGCCTTGAAACGATGTTGAAGCGAGGGCGCGGCGTCAACTTTTTCCTGGGCGTGGACGATGTAGATGAATACTATCGCGAATTAACAAAGAATGGCGCCGAAGTTTTGCCGCCCGCGGATGAGGGTTGGGGCGGTCGTTTTATCACGCTGGAAGATCCCGATCGGTATCGCTTTTTCTTCGTGCAATGGATCGAGAAAACTTCCGCGAATAAAGAGCGCAGGGAGGAGGCTGCTCCAATCACCTGACCGGGTGGAATTGTAGAGCAAGCTGTTAGGTCGCTATGACAATGCCACCCAATTCACTCAAGCCGCGGGCAGATGAGGTCAGTACCACCTCGCGGTAGCGGGTGGGTTCGCGCGGTGCACTCACTCAAGTTGTGGTGACAGCCGTTACCAATAAAAGTTTTGCGTTACATGAAACTGGAAGATACTGACTAGTGATTCGAGTGGGTATTTGAAATGGAACGACAACACACTGAGAATTTGTTTCGGCGCTACAAGGGGCAGCTCGTAAATATCAGGAGTGTGTCTGGTGGAATTTATAAGGGTTATGTGGTGGAGATAACCAACGACTATGTGTCACTGAATGATCGCGATACTGAGAATCAGACGACAACCTTCGTACTCTTTAATGCCATAGAATCCGTCGTTGTCGCCGAAACACCGTAAGCCTCACCCGAGAGTTGCCTCTTTCGCACCCTCGCCAAATCGAGCGACATCTGGTAAGCTGTGTTTCACCGATGGCACAGCCTTGCATTTGTTGGCCGACGGTAAAAATCCAAACGTGAACCAGGCTTTATGCAGTACGTCGAAAACCCACCCAATCCCTACCTTGAGCACTCAATCGAATGGCTGGGTGAGCCGCCCGAAGCAAAACTCGAAGTCTTCGAAGAAACTGAAACTCGCCAAATCATTACCCACAATGACAGTCCTGACGTTGGCTTTGACTTTACCGTCAACTGTTATCGTGGCTGCATCCACGGCTGCACCTATTGCTTCAGCCGTCCGACACACGAGTATCTTGGTTACGGGGCCGGCACCGACTTTGATCGCAAGATTGTCGTTAAAGTGAACGCGCCGGCGCTGTTGCGCAAGGAATTCATGAAGCCGTCGTGGAAAGGTGATGAGATTGTCTTCTCGTTCACTTCCGATCCTTACATCCCTCTCGAAGCCAACTACAAACTTACACGACAATGCCTGGAGATCTGTACGGAGTTTCGTAATCCGATTGGAGTTATTACTAAGTCTGCATTGATCCGCAGAGACATTGACGTCCTTCAAGAACTGACGAGGCAAGCGCGTCTGGCGGTCTTCTTCACTATTCCGTTTACCGATCGCGAGGTGGCGCGGGCAGTGGAGCCCTACGCGCCATTACCGGAAGCGCGCTTTCATGCGATGGCTGATTTGGCGGCCGCCGGAATCACCGTCGGAATCGGTATCGCGCCTGTCATTCCCGGCCTTAGCGCAGAACTACCGGTGCTCCTGAGGCGCGCGAAGGAGGCAGGTGCGACGCTCGCTTTCATCAACATGCTCCGATTGCCAGGCAGCGTCGCTCCTTATTTTCAGGAGCGTCTGCATGAGAAACTGCCCACGAAAGCCAATCGCGTATTGAGTCGAATTCGTGAAGCACGTGGTGGCAAGTTGAATTCAAGTGTCTTCGGCGAACGCATGCGTGGTAAGGGCGAGTATTGGGCGGCTACCGAACGCTTGTTCAAAATTCATTCGGAACGCCTGGGCTTCAACAAGAGCAAAAGGCACACGGCTCGTGCGGAGACCACTTTTCGCCGCCCATCAGCACAGGCCGATCTATTCGCCTAGTCTTTATCGCCGCGGCCGCCAAGTATTTCCCGATTAATTAGAGACAGACCAACCAGCTTTAACTATAATACCCGCGCAATTCCTACAACTTAGCACATCCCCAGGAGGCTCAACATGATGCTGATTAGACACGTCATTCGAGACCGCGAGCCTTATTCTATGAATGCGTCGGCCACCGTACAGGACGCGGCGGAGTTCATGGCGTCCAAAAACATTGGCGCTGTCTGCGTGCTTGATGATGCCGGGAAATTACTCGGAGTGTTTTCGGAGCGGGATGTTCTAAGACGCGTTGTCGTGCTGCGACGTGATCCTACAAAGGTGAAAGTGGGCGACGTTACCAGCGAACTCCGAGCGGTAATCAATTGCGACGAGACTCCCCATCAAGCGCTGGAAAGAATGGAGCGCATCGGGACACGTCATTTGCCGGTAGTCGACGGTGACCGGTGGGTGGGAATGCTTTCAATGCGGGACCTGTTGCGTGTCGAAGTCGGCGAGCAGGGTGACGAGATCAAACTGCTGCACGAATACATCCAACACTAATAATGCAACCGAAGAACGTGCTAAGGAGAAAGCACGGAAGAGGCGATTAGCGATTAGTGACAGACAGTGGAGCTGAAGTGGTGCGCCGAAAGGCGCACAATGTTTATAGCCTTTCCTCGTAAGTTGTAAGGACGCTCTGATCAAGTTGATATCGGAGTCTACTGAAGTCTTAGCTTCGTAGGAGCGAGATCACATTTCGCTGCTAGGGAGCTTTTGATCTAAATGAAAAGTACCGTTTTCCCAATCCTTTGTCTGCTCATGTTGCTTGCGCTGGCGTGTGGGCATCCACCTCCCGGAAGGGGAGCGGGCGAAGTTGAGACAACACAGCCCGCGGCAGGACAGGCTGCCAAGGATCAAGTAAGTTTTCGTGTCGAGACCGTCATCGGCAACCTCGAAGTACCCTGGTCCATTGTTTGGACGCCGGATGGCCGCATGTTTTTTACAGAGCGGATAGGCAGAGTCAGAATCTATGAGAATGGGAAGCTTAGACCCGAACCGTTATTTACTGTGCCCGATGTTGAGCCTTCAGGCGAAAGCGGACTGATGAGTATTGCGCTGCATCCGCAGTTTGCCTCCAATCATCTGTTGTACCTGTCTTATGCTTACAAAGGCGACGGCCAGAGTGTTCGAGTGGTGCGCTATCGCGAAGCTGAAACCGGACTCACGGACCGCAAGGTCATTATCGAAAATATTCCCGCCGCGCAGTATCACGCCGGCTGCCGCCTACGCTTCGGTCCTGATAGCAAGCTCTACATTACCACCGGCGACGCGACGAAACGCGAACTAGCGCAGCGACTCGATTCAATAGCAGGAAAAATTCTGCGGCTAAATGACGATGGCACGATTCCCGCGGACAATCCTTTTGTGGGCCAGCAGAATGCCCGGCCTGAGATCTGGTCCTACGGGCATCGGAATCCCCAAGGAATCGATTGGCAGCCGGGAACGAACCTATTGTTTGAAACTGAGCACGGGCCGAGTGGATTCGACGGGCCAGGAGGTGGCGACGAGGTGAATATTGTTGAGAAAGCGAAGAACTACGGATGGCCTGTTATTCATCACACGCAAATCGGCCCAGGTATGGAAGCGCCGCTGTTGGAGTACACTCCCGCGTGCGCGCCCGCGAGCGGAATGTTCTATCGCGGTGCAGCGCTTCCTCGGTTTAAAGGCAATTTCTTTTTTGGCTGCCTGGTAGGCACGCGCATCATTCGTGTGGTGCTTGATGGCCGGCGCGTGATCTCGCAAGAGAATCTACTTCAAGGAAAGTATGGCCGCATCCGCGACATCGCCGAAGGGCCCGACGGTCTTCTATATTTTTCAACTTCTAACCGCGATGGTCGCGGCACGCCTGCCGCTGACGACGATCGAATCATTCGCCTCGCGCCTGTGAAGTGAGTCTCAGACTGGTTTGCTCCGACTTCATGAGGTCAGTACCACGTTGCGGTAGCAGGCATGCCAATTGCGGATTTGCGATTGCAGATTGCCGATTTTGTCATTCGGCTTACAGCTTGGATGAACTGATAGTCTTAGCCAATTGGCAATCAGCAATCAGCAATCAGCAATCAACAATCAACAATCAACAATCAACAATCAGCAATCGTTGCGCCCGCTACCGCGAGACCTCATGACGCGAAGAGGGCCTGACGACTTCTGTTGTTCACTGCGCACTGCCCACCGCGCACTGCCCACTGCTCACTGCCCACTGCTCACTACTCGCCACCGAGTGCTACATACTACGCAGGTCTTCGGCATTTGCCAGTGCTTTGTCCCACATCGCCGAGGCTTCCGCCAGGATTTCTTCAGTTGTTTTTCCGCTGGCGGCTGCCTGACTTTCCAAATGTTCATTAGCGATCTTGATCAATTGCTGAGCGAGGCCGGCAATTGCTGGATCGTCTGTAAGAGTGGCCAGGATCGGAATCAACTGGTCCAAGATCATGATTAGGTCTTTTATGCTCACAGTTGCTCTCCTTTCTGACTCTTACTGAAAGACCCCGGAGATAATAAGAATGGCGGCCCTCAACGCAGCGAATGTTTGTGCCAGCCTGGGGTTGGTGTTTTGCCCAATCAGATTCAGTTGCGTCGCCATGTCCAGAAACGGTTGCACCACCTTGTCGAACTGAGTGCTCAGTTGCACAAAGATGTTCGGCGGAAACTTACCGTCCTGAGCAGACGCCTGGTTGGCGATGAGCATGTCGTTGAATATCTTGCCTTCCTTCGCAATCAGAATTAGAGCGTCTGCCAACTTGTTTTTGGTTTCAACACTGATTTGACCGGCCTGGAAAGCTATCCTGACGGCATCTGTTACGTTGTTTGTCAGGCTGGCCAGATCATTCGACGCCTTAGCGGCCTTTCTGATCTGGCTCTCGGAGGGGCAGGCAGTGGTAAGAAGGACAAGGGCCGTGATAAGCAGGCCGGCCATCATTGTTTGTCCTCTGCGGGTAATCAGGTTTTGCATAAAGTGTCCTTTCCAAAGCGTAACGGGAAGTGAATTGAAAACTTCTCTTTGATTAGGAGGTTTGAGCTGTTGCTTGCGGCGCACACGCTATTCTGAGATATAAGAACTCTATGAGAGAGGCGTGTACCGTGAGACCTATTCAAAAACCGTCACGCTTTACAGTGAAAACGAACCTAAGTGAGGCCAACGAAATACAAAACTCTTGTTGGCAGGAAATTTGATTTACTCGTTCGGGACAATACTACCCACCGTTATTCAAGTCAATGGTTTTCCGCGCGACGATAGTGGGTCGTTTCTCCGGTTGAACAATTGAAGAGTTACGAAACACGTTCCCCGCGCTCCAGTCCAACTGTTCGTCAGTCAGCGAGATCTAACTCCCAGACTCCTTGGAGCGTTTCGACCAATGCCAAAGACCGCCTGTAATCTCAACTGGCAAACGATATCCCAACTGGCGGGCGAGCATGACAATCTGCCCGCGATGATGGCCTTCATGCGCGACGAAATACGTTAGGACATGCGCCACGTCGAGGGGCAGATTGCGCCAAGTGTACGACGGCGAGGTGGGGATCGAGCCGCCTCGATCAAAACCGAGCGTCAACAACTTGATAATGCCGCGGCTACTGTGGCCTAGCGCTGGAATCAACTCCTTCGGTCCAACCTTGAGTCGATTGACGGCTCGCGGCACCGCGATGCCGTGGTCCTTTCCTAACGTCTTGATCCACATGCACCGCGCATTGTGGATGTGGCCGGCAATCATCCGAACGGTTCGACGTGGAGCCCCCGGCACTGTAGCTCCCCATAGCTCCTTAGGTAGATGCTCGACGAGGAAGACGGTAACGCGGTTGTTGGTTCTCCACGCCGCAAGCAGCATCTCTTGCTGATCAAGTGCAGTACGCATCACGACTCTCGAAGAAATGAACAACCTGAGGCCGAACGTCAGAGTTGACCGGGCGCGGCGATTATGAACTTGGTTGGTCTAACAGTGCAACAATATCCTCCATCTCCCCAAGGATGATCGGTAACGGCAGCAGCCATTGAAACGAGTTTCGGATCGGGTGGAAATCACCTGCGTGGGGTCGCAGCGGCTCTCGGTTCTGATAAACTGTGCTGAGCTAATCAACGAGCGACCTCGAAGTCATCAAGATCAAAAGGAGAGCGTAATGAGCACAGCAGAGAGGCAGGCTAGTGTCAAAGGAATAGTTCCTGACGAGGAATGGCAGGTACGAGTTGATCTTGCGGCTGCTTATCGTCTCGTAGCGCATTTCGGCTGGGACGATCTTATCTTCACCCACTTATCGGCGCGGGTTCCCGGACCGGAACATCATTTTCTTATCAATCCATACGGAATGATGTTTGAAGAAATCACTGCCTCAAGTCTTGTAAAGGTCAACCTCGACGGGGAGATAGTGGCGCCTTCACCTTACATTATCAACCCGGCGGGCTTCACCATTCATAGCGCTGTACACGCAGCGCGCGAAGACGCGCTCTGTGTAATTCATTTGCACACTGACTACGGCATTGCCGTGTCGGCACAGAAAAATGGCTTACTGCCGATTTCGCAGCAATCATTATTGAGTTTGGCTTCGTTGGCTTACCACGACTACGAGGGTCTTGCCCTCAATGAGGACGAGAAGTCGCGGCTGGTAACGGATCTTGGGACCAAAACCAATCTAATTCTCAGAAATCATGGCTTGTTGACGGTCGGGAAGACTGCTGCGGAAGCGTTTCTATCGATGTATATCCTGGAGCGCGCTTGTCGAATTCAGATTCTTGCCCAGTCGGGAGGTGAAACGTTGCTGCCGGTTTCCGAACCGATTCTTGAGAATGTGGCTGCCCAGCTCAACACCGTCACTGTTGGGCAGGGGGCTCAACTTGCTTGGCCGGGCCTACTGAGGAAGCTCGATCGAATGGATCCATCCTATCGGAATTAGGGCTTTGGTCTTTGGGCTTCGGTCTTCGTACTTTGTTCTTTGTCCTTTGAGCTTGTACTCTGAACCTCATACTCTGTTTCGCACTCAGAAGTGCTCACGTGAGATCAAAGAAAGAAAGTTCCAAGTACAAAGAACAAAGAACAAAGCCCTCTGATCTCTGACTGATTTCTGACCTCTGACTTCTGAGTCTCTTACTGTTTCTGAGCAAGCATCGCCGTCTTGCTCCAGCCGATGACCTGCAGAGGCGGGAAGCGATACTCATGGACCATGCGGAAGTGACGGTCCGTTTGTTTGAGTATTTCCGTGCGTGGGTGCGACTTGAAGCGAAACAGGATTTCGAGAAAGGTGGTTGCCGGGGAAGGTTGCCGGCAAGGAATGTGAAGCAGGTGTCCGCCGGGCATAATTACTCTCGCGAGTTCGGCCATGCCCTCATCAAGTTTGACATATTCGACTGCGCCACTTGTCACCACGAGATCGAGAGAATTGTCAGCGAAGGGAAGCGACAAGAGATTGCCTTCAGCAAAAGTAACGTCGCGTGCGCGTCCACGACTCTCGGCGACTGCTTTCCTGGCCGCACTGATCGAAGTGGCAGAAAGATCGAGCGCCGTAATGCTTACCGGAAAGTGTATCGAACGCATCAGGGCCAGGGTGAGCAAGCCGGTGCCGCAGCCGGCGTCGAGGATTTTTGCGCCACGTGAAATCGGCAGCGGGTTGTTGGCGAAGTACTGATCGAGCGACCGGCCGTAGCCGTTAAGTTTGAAAGTCAGATCATAGAAAGCCGCAATCTTGTCATAGTATGAGCCTGCCCGAGCGTCGGTC
>DATBRN010000396.1:0-6955 GCA_036560225.1 Pyrinomonadaceae bacterium
GGAAACAGTATTGCTTGCCGACGATTTCAACGACAATTCCCTGAATACTTCAAACTGGAGTGCCAACAATCTATTTAGCGGATTTACTGATTCGACGGTGGCGATCAGTGAGACTCAATCGCTCTCAATAGGACCACTCAAACAGAATGTTGACGGTTCCCACTATAACGGAATTCGGTCGATAACTTCGTACGACTTCACTGGCGCTTACGCATATGTGCAGATAGTTCAGGCACCCAATGCGCCGACTGCTGCCGACGCGTTTTATACGATCGGTCTGAATGTCGACAACTGTTACCGGCTGTACGTAGAAGCGGGAAGTCTATTCGTGCAGAAGAAGATCGGCGGCGCTAAAGTCACGATGCTTACAGTGACGTTTAACTCCACTAACCATGCATTCTGGCGCATCAGGCACGACGCGATTTCAGGAAAGATCCTCTTTGAAACGGCGCCGTCGAACGCCGGAACGCCTGGGACGTGGACCGAGCTTTACTCGGAGCCGTGGAATACTTCGGCGGTGCCGCTGAATGCGGTACTTTTTGAATTGAAAGCCGGCACGTGGCGTATTGAAGGTAACAATCCAGGCACAGTTATCTTTGATAACTTCAAAGCTGCCAAGCCCTAAGCCGAAATCACGCTGTCTTGCGTGACCATAATCCTCCCAGCCTTAATAAATCATGAGTCAGATCCAGGTACCTTTTTTTCGGCCCAACATAACCGATCAGGAAGTTGACGAGGTCGTAGCCACTCTGCGGTCCGGCTGGCTCACGAGTGGCCCAAAGGTTCGACGCTTCGAAGATCAGTTCGCCGCGGCCGTGGGAGCTCCCTATGCTGCGGCCGTCAACTCATGTACTGCGGCCCTTCATCTTGCCCTGGAGGCAGTTGGCTTGAAGCCGGATCAGGCAGTTCTTGTTCCGACAATGACTTTTGCCGCGACGGCAGAAGTTGTTCGCTATCTTGGCGCGATTCCTATTCTTGTAGATTGCGACCCAGTGACGTTGAACATGGACCTGAATGACGCGCTCGAGAAGTTGGCCCAGCTGGCCTCTGGAAAATTGTTGGGCGCGCTGCGGCGAGACCCGTCTGTCGTAGGGATCATACCTGTTCACGTGGGCGGCATGATGATGGATGTAACGGAGGTTGAACGTTTCTGCGCCAGCAATGGGCTCTGGGTAGTGGAGGATGCGGCACATGCGTTTCCAGCCGCTTGGAGATCCGGCCCAACCAAAGAGTGGCAGAGGTGCGGCGAGGGAACGGCGGCAGTAACTTGCTTCTCGTTTTACGCCAATAAAACTATCACCACTGGCGAAGGAGGCATGGCTGTAACAGGAGATCCGGAGATCATGTGCCGTATCCGTTCAATGTCGCTTCACGGACTTTCGCATGATGCGTGGGGAAGGTATGCGGGTGGAACATGGGATTACAAGATCATGGCTCCCGGCTTCAAGTACAACCTCACAGACATTGCGGCATCGATCGGCATCCACCAGCTGGCGCGCGCGGAGGAGATGCGCCGGGATCGTGAAACGATTGCGCGTGTTTACATGGAGGAGCTTTCGGACGTGGAAGAGATCGAACTGCCGTCGGATAATCCGAATCGCATACATTCCTGGCATCTTTTTCCTATTAAGCTAAACCTGGAACGATTATCAGTCGATCGGAATCTTTTTGTTGAGGAGCTAAAGCAAACGGGTATCGGGTGTTCTGTTCACTGGCGTCCCTTACATTTGCATCCTTACTACCAGGAGACATTCCGTTGGCAGCCGGAAGACTTTCCTGTGGCGACGACTGTCTGGCAGCGCTCGATCAGTCTGCCTATCTTTTCCGGTATGACAAGTCACGAAATTGAACACGTCATCCGCTCTGTTAAAGGCATTTGCGCCCACCATTCCAGGTTGATCACGGTTCAGTAGTCGCATTCAGCCGCTTCGGCGTTGCGCGGTCATGGCCTGCAGAAGTCGTGAGCTACGACCGGCACACTGCGATATGAGTCTTTACAGTTTTGGCAATCGATAGAGTAGATAAAGCCATTGGAAGGTGAAAATGCGACCTCAGAATGTAGTTGCACTGTTAGTCGGAGATCCCCATGCGCCGGAACTTTGGACGCTCAAGAATTTGGCGTCAGTGGCCGGTAGTTTAAAAGTCGTGTCTGCTGAAAACGGCACGGGCGTAAGTTCCCGCAAACGTCTCAGGCGCTTGATTCGTGAACACGGCGTAATAAGAGTCGCATCGCGTGTGTTAGCGGGTAAACTTATCGGTAAGCTGGAAGAGCGCCGAGAACTGGAAGACATGGAACGCCTGTTCGATGGCGAACACCTTCGCGAATGGTGGGCCCATTGCGGGATTTCACCTATAACAGTCCCACACCTCAACCACGAATATGCACGTTCGGTGATCGCTGCTCTGGAGCCGGATATTATTGTGCGCGTCTCTGGGGGGATACTGAAACGAGAAGTCTTCGGCCTGGCATGCACGGCCGCACTCAATATTCACCATGGGGTGGCCCCAAGAATAAGGGGGATGTGGAGTATACCGTGGGGAATAGTCGAGGGGCGGACTGATTGGATCGGCGCGACAGTTCACTTGATCGACGACGGCATCGATACCGGATGTGTGTTGTGGCGTGGGTCTCCTCAAATCGCGCCCGGCGACACTGCAACCGAGCTCTTTTTCCGGGCGCACTTGGAAGCAGTAGAGGCGTTGGTTCGCGTGATCGAGATTTATACGCGCGGCGACAAACCCTCCACTCATGCGAAACCAGAAGCTGAAGCGTCCGTGTATCGGTCGGCGCCGGGCCTGGCGGCCTGGATAAGGTTCCTTTATCTGTTACGTGGAAGACGCTCGCCGGCTATCCTTGCAGGAGCATTGAAATGTTGAGCATCGGTGAAGTGTTGCCTCTCGCAGCACGGCAGAACGGCAAGACGGTCAAGGCCGGCGTAGTTATCAACGAACACACCCTCACCGCCTCGCAGACGCGACGGCATGTTGATGTGTTAGGCCGGTGGTTCGAATTTATCCATCACGATGAGTTACTCGACCGAATACAGCGGCCGAGGGCGCGGCCCTTCTGTCTACTAACCTTCGATGATGGTAAGCGTAGCGGGTACGCAGAGACTGCGCCCGAACTGGAGCGGCTGGGCGTGCCCGCAGTCTTTTATGTTACGACTCGTTTTCTCTCTGAGGGGACCCCTCTCTGGTTTGATCGCTATGAGAACTTGCGAGCTTTGTTGGGTTTTGACCCCGTTGGTCTAGAGCCGAGAACCGTGAAAGAAATTCCGCTTGCTTTAATAAATGAGCGCATAGACCGTGCCTACGCAAAATATGGAGTGTCGCTTGATATGGAAAGTGATGATTTTCGCCCGATGTCGTGGGATGACGCTCGCGATTTAATGCGCCGTGGTTTCACGATCGGTGCCCATGGTCTCAGACATGCCATCCTAACCCGCGAACCCGAATCTGAGGCCATCAGAGACATTCAGCAATGTATCTTAGACGTGTCGTCCGAGTTAGGGACGCAATGTAGAACTTTTGCTTTCCCGAATGGGAACTATACAGCGCGGCTGGCGCTCCACGCGCTGCGGTGTGGTGTCGAGACAGTTATGACAACAGAACCACTGTGGGTCGACAACCACTTCCCACCTTGGCGACTGCCGCGCATTCAGCTCTTCGGCGCACAAACGCAATTGAAAATCTACTTGAAATTAGTTGCTGCGGCCGGCAGATGGTTAGTCAATCCCGATGGCACCGGTAGGCTCCACCGCAAGATCTTTCGCCAAGATAGGCCTTCAATACAGCGGCATCTATAGAACAACAGGCATATGTTCGAATCATTAGAAAACTCTGCGCTCGGTATGGATGACAAGGCAGGACCTAAGACCTCGTTAACGGTCCATTTGACGGGGAAGGGGCTGGCGCGTCCGCTAGAGGCAGTATTGGCTCTCCTTGGATTGGTTGTCGTAATGCCTCTGTTGATCTTATCGATGGTTGCTATCGTTTTAACTTCGCGCGGGCCAGTGTTCTTTTGCCAGAAGCGCATCGGGCGCAACGGGCTCCCATTTGTTCTATATAAATTCCGCACGATGTCTTCGCAAAATGACGGAATTCAAGTAACGGCGAGCGATGACGCGCGCGTGACACGCGTGGGAAAACTCTTGCGCAAGACGAAGCTGGACGAATTGCCGGAGTTGTGGAATGTGGTCCGGGGCGACATGTCACTGGTAGGGCCGCGCCCGGAAGTTCCGCGCTATGTCGATCTGGAGAATTCGATGTGGCAGTTTGTGCTGAAGGCGCGGCCGGGAATCACAGACCCGGTAACCTTGAGCCTGCGCAATGAGGAAGTCCTTATTACTAACGTGAAAGCTGACCGGGAGCGGTTTTATATGGAAGTTTTGCTGCCGTTCAAGCTCCAGGGTTACAGCGAATATCTCCGAAGGCGAAGTTCATGGGGCGACGTTAAGGTTCTATGGTGCACGGGCATCGCGGTGATGTTTCCCGGCAAAGCCCCGATCACGGTAATGAATGAACTCTTGTCCTGCATGAATGAGACCGATTATGCGGGACAGTAATAAAGGCGGACGGTGATGTACAGAGCGTCGCACCCCTTGGTTGTAAGCTCTGAGAAATCGGTTACTAACATCTCCGAGTCTCCTCAGCAAGACCACTCCTAAGCGCGAGACTTTTTGCGCGCGCAACTTCCCTGGTCCTTAATGAATTGCTTTTCAGAGGTGGCGCTGCCGCTACGGTCTTGGACCGTCTGCGAAAGCGTTGGAAATTTATGGTGAATGAAAACGGGGAAAAGAAGCTCGGACCTCAACTATGGAATACGCGGCTGGCGACAAAGGCCCTTGAGTTCGCGCTGGATTTGGGAGTTCTGGTGGCCGCCTTTGTGCTGGCTTATCTGCTGCGGTTTGATTTCCAAATTCCTGAGCGCGACCTTCATTGCGGGCTAATACAGTTGCCTTACGTCGTGTTGATTCAGTTCGTAATGCTGGCTTTGGCTGGAGTGTACGCCTTCATTTGGCGTTACACAGGCTTGGCCGAGGTGAGAGCTTTCACGAAGGCGATGCTGTTGGCGGCGCTTCCGATCACGATTGTGCGTATCTGTCTGCCCGCTCCGTTTCAGGATTGGAAAGTGCCGCTTTCAGTGATCGTCGCTGATACGGTGCTGGCGTTTATGGGAGTGGTGGGATTGCGCGTGCTGCAACGCATCATGCACGAGCGATATGAAAAGGAGCTGAAAGCAACGGACTCCGGCAGCAAACAGAAGAAGTCTGTGCTATTGGTCGGAGCAGGGCGCGCAGGAATGTTAGCGGCCAAGGAGATTATGCAACAAGGCGGAATGGGATTGAAAATCAAGGGGTTTGTTGACGACGACCCGAATATTAAGAAAGCTGTGCTTAACGGCTTCCAAGTGCTTGGCACGACCCAGGATTTGCCGCGGCTCGTGCGCGAACTTAGGATAGACAATGTCGTAATCTCGATCGCTCATGCCTCGCGGCTCGAATTCAAACGCATTCTGAACATCTGCGAACAGATCCCGGTAAAGGTACGAGTCATACCAGCTCTATATGAAATCTTGCAGGGGACCGTAAAGGTCAGCCGGATTCGCGACGTGCAGATTGAAGATTTGTTGGGTCGTGAGCCTGTAAGGTTGATCGAGAAAGATATAGCTGGCTTGCTAGCCGGTAAATCAGTAATGGTCACGGGAGCGGGCGGCTCGATCGGTTCTGAGTTGGTGCGGCAGGTAGCGCGCTTGGGCGCCAACGATGTGATTTTGGTCGAGCGCGCCGAATGCGCACTCTTTAACATCGAACGCGAGATACGCGAAATTCATCCCGATTTATCGGTCGCGGCGGTGATTGCGGACATCGGCGACGAAGCTAGAATGCAGCACATTTTCAAGGGATACCGACCGCAGGTGGTAATTCATGCGGCGGCCCACAAGCACGTGCCTATGATGGAATTTAATCCTACCGAAGCGGTCAAGAACAACATACTCGCAACGAGTCTGCTCGGAACCTTAGCGGGAAAGTTCGAAGTCGAAGTCTTCGTGCTTATCTCCACCGATAAGGCCGTTCGTCCCACGTCATTAATGGGTGCTTCAAAGCGAGTTGCCGAATTAGTCGTGCAGGATCTAGATAGGCGATTTGCTACTCGTTATGTGGCGGTGCGCTTCGGCAACGTTATCGGCTCGGCGGGTTCCGTGATTCCAATCTTCCGCGAGCAGATTGCCAAGGGGGGTCCTGTGACCGTTACTCACCCGGATATGGTCCGATACTTCATGACCATCCCCGAAGCCTCACAACTTGTACTTCAAGCCGGCGCCATAGGCAAAGGCGGCGAAATCTTTGTCCTCGACATGGGCGAGCCAGTGCGCATCCTGGACATTGCTAAAGAAACCATTTCCCTGTCGGGACTTAAACCATTCGAAGACATTGATATTGTCTTTACGGGGATGCGTCCTGGAGAAAAACTGTTTGAAGAATTGGAGATGATGGAGGAGCAGCTGGTTAAAACACGGCATCCGAAGATCTTCATCGGTAAGATCACACCGTATCCGGAACAAGAGCTGCGAGAGGCACTAAAACGGCTGACACACCTTTCGACGGATCGGCACGAAGAAGAACTCCGAAGATTTCTCAATGAGATGTTGCCGGAAGCCAGACTTACTTTGGTGGCCCCACCGCCTCTCCAGTCTCCACCCTCAGCAAGCGTCCGCACGCGGCCCACTTCCACGTGGGTAAGGATTCCGGACGAAAAACTGGTTAGTTTATGGCCAGCGGAACAAGCTTCGTAAATCCATGGTGCGCGTTTTCTTACTGGCACACCCGGCGCAGATTTCGTTCCGAAAAGTTTTAATCATCACAGATACGTTAAGCGGTGGGAAGTTTACTCTTAGGCTCTCACTGGTCTAGAGCGGCAAGTGGGCTGCCGATCTCATCATCCGGTCTGAGCA
>DATBRN010000397.1:0-4782 GCA_036560225.1 Pyrinomonadaceae bacterium
CCGCGACGAACTGCGCGGCAAAAAGGTGGTGGGCATTATCTCGGGAGGTAACATTCCGCTGGAACGCTTTGCGAAGCTAATGATGGAGAGTCCAAGCAGCATTTAGGAATCGGAACGTTGTTTCATAGAGAGCCTGCTTCATAAGCCGCCCAAGCGACGAACGGGTCTTTTACCCGCAATGAGCGGAGAGTGTGTCAAGATTCGGTTCCTTCATGCCGAAGGCGTTGAATAACTTAGCCCAGGGTAACACCCTGGGATCGAAGGTTCCCAAGGACTTACCCTGTAGCAGGCGGCAGAATAAAGTCTTGCACCCCAGCCGGGCTGCCCGGCTGGGGACCCCGCCCTGGGGTGGAGCGATAGCGGAACCCCAGGTTGATTGCCCAAAGAAAGTGCCAGCCCGCGAGCGGGCGACGGCGTTTGCCACCGTAATTCATTTCCTGCGGGCGAATCGGTTACGCAACTAAGAGCGCCTAAAGGCGCTTGGCGGGCGAGACGCCCGCGGTCCCAGTGAAGGCATTGTCACGCTTTCGGCGCCGTAGGTTGTTATTAAGGCTACTGACCCCACAATTACCGCTGCTGCTACTAACATACGCGGAGTTAGTGGTTCGCTCGCGATTAGCCAACCCAACAAGACGGCAACCACCGGATTTATGTATGCGTACGTGGCCGCTCGCGCGACTGTGACATTCCGCAACAACCAGTTGTAGGCCGTGAAGGCGACGATTGAACCGAAGACGATTAGATAGACCAGGGCGCCAATCGAGACCCAGGAGGTGTTAGCGAAGTTGAGCCGTTTGAATTCGCCGGTAAAGAGGCCCAGGAGTAGGAGCAAACTGCCGCCGGCAAGCATCTGCATTCCCGACGCCATCAAGGTCGAAGCTTTGATCGGACGACGACTTGAATAGACCGAACCTCCTGCCCAGGCCAACGCCGCAGCAATTACAACACCCGCACCCACCAGACTCATCAAGCGTCCGGCTTTGCCTCCCGTCAGTCCATCACTCACGAGCAGTGCGACGCCTGCCAAGCCAATCGCTACTCCCAACAACACCTTCGTGTTTGGGCGTTTGTGACTCAACCCCCAGTTGAACATCACCACCCACAAGGGCTCGGTCGCGACTAACAGAGCGGTCAGTCCTGAAGCGATGTATTTCTCTGCCCACGTAACACCGCCATTACCACCCAGGAACAGCAAGGCGCCGATAATGAATGCTCGACGCCACTGTGCGAATGAGAGGCGAATGCTGTCACCGCTAAAGCCGGCCCAGGCGAAGAGAAACGCTCCGGCTGCCAGGAATCGGGTCGCAGCCATCAGGAATGGTGGCAGCGTTTCAATCGCGTAGCGAATTGCGAGGTAGGTTGAACCCCAGACCACATAGACGGCGGCGAAGGCGAGGATGATAAGCGCAGGCGATGAACGACGTGTATCCACAGATTACGCCGATTGTGCAGGTTCAAAGAGGTGGCAGTTAGAAAGCTGTAACACAACTTGTCTGGTCGCTGGTGAAGCGTCTCTACTCACGAAAAGCGGGGGCAAGGCGGGGTCCCCGCGGGGCTGCCCCGCTGGGGTGCTAGGCCCGCCTTCCCAACCTGTGAGATTATTACAGCATCTTATCTCCATTGGAGGTTGAAAGCCTTTCAATCAGGCATCGAGATCTCGAAAAAGCCTCGTGCTCAGCTAACTCACCGCGTAGTGTTGAGCTATCTCACGGCGTAAAGTCCGGTGCCAATTGCCGGTCAACTTTCGGGCGAGTGGGACGGCTCGCGATTTCCCACAGAGTCATGTAGATCGTCCGCGTGACCTTTTCCATCTTCTGAAAATCTATCTTGTCGACCGAGTCGCCAGGACGATGGTAGTCTTCGTGTTCACCGTCGAAGAAGAAAACAATAGGAATCCCTTTGCGCGCGTAGTTGTAATGATCGCTGCGGGAGAAGAACCGGTTAGGATCACTCGGATCGTCATAGCGATAGTCGTAAGTGAGATTGAGGTATTGCTTGTTCACGGTATCCGTCAACTCGCCAAGCTCAGTGCTCATCATCTTTGACCCGATAACATAAATCTCATTCGGTCCCGAGAGTTCTCTGTTTCTGGGATTATCGTCACCTTCTTTTTTGCTGCGACCGATCATATCGATATTAATTTGCGTCACGATCTTGTCGAGCGGAATGGTTGGGTACATGGTGAAGTAGCGCGAACCCCACAGTCCTTTTTCTTCACCTGCATGCCACACAAAGAGCACCGAACGTTTCGGTCGCATGCCGGCTTTGGTCAAAGCCTCTGCGATCCCGAGCAGCGCGGTGGTCCCGGAACCGTCATCGTCCGCGCCGTTGTAGATCGAGTCACCGTTTACTGGTATGCCGACGCCCACGTGATCGTAATGTGCACCCAGCGCGACGTATTCATTCTTCAGCACCGGATCACTTCCTTCAAACACGGCTACTACGTTTTGGGTTTTGGCCGGCTCGGATTTTACCCTTATGACTATGGAAAGTTTTTTGTCCGGATTGAGCCCAAAAGACTCGAGCGGTTGACCGCCGTAAACCGCTTCGAAGATGGAAGTGGCGTTTTTTCTCTCGCCCTGTAACAAAACATTTGCCACTCGTGGTGAAATGACGATCTGCGGTATTTGCGCTCCGGCCGGGGGTTGAAACTTATCAACTCTCGTTAATCCGCGTTCCGTCATTCGAGTTCGGTTGCGATCCCAGTTCGCGAGGTACTGAAAATCGGGTACGAAAACAATTCCGGCGACACCCTGCTTTTGCGCATACTCGCTGGCGTTCATCCAGTCTTCGCCGCGCTTACCGGTGAGGTCGGAATTCCTGATCCCCGGTGGAGTTCCGTTAGGCGAACCAAAGATAACTGCGATTTTTCCCTTCGCATCGATTCCCTTATAGGCGTCGATCTCTTTTGACCTGACCAACCAACCATTGCCGGCAAACACCATTTGTGACGCAGCAACCTCACCTGGCCGAACAATCGGAATGTAATCATCGCCGAGGCTCAGCGACTGGTTATTGAGTTGCGCGCGCGTTTCCGCTTTGTCGATAACGTCACGACTGAGAGCGATTTTCTGAAAATAGCCGCCGTCGTCGCCCGCTGGTTTAAACCCCCAGCGCGACAGGTTCATTGTGAGGAACCTGGCGGTTGTATCCAGTCCACGCGACGGCGTGTCACGGCCTTCCATCTCATCGGAGGCAATGAAAGAAAGGTAGTCTTTCAGTTCTGCTGCACTGATTGTGTCCGCAGCTCTCTGCGACGCGAGCGAAGCAGGGGTTGCTTTCGACGTCCTGGCTTTGCGCTGGGCGAGAGTCCATGGGACTGATGGTGCTAATACACTAAAGACGAGGACACTCGTCAGGAAAACTGTTGCAAGTGGTCTTCGCATGTATGTTCCGCTTATAATCCTAGGCCTGCTGGACTGCCTGAATCATTCTCGTCAGAGTATCTTTTGCGTCGCCGTAAAGCATTCCAGTCACATCTTTGAAGAACAGTGGGTTCTCCAATCCTGAAAACCCCTTTCCCTGTCCCCGCTTCAGAACCACCACTGACTTTGCGCGATCGACTTCGAGGATCGGCATGCCGGCAATTGGGCTGGTTGGATTGTCGCGCGCATCTGGATTCACAACATCATTGGCGCCAATCACAACCGCCACATCCGTCGAGGGAAACTCAGGATTGATTTGTTCCAACTCATACAGCGCTGAGTAGGGAACGTTTGCCTCAGCAAGCAACACGTTCATGTGACCTGGCATGCGTCCGGCCACCGGATGAATCCCATACTTTACGGTCACGCCTCGCTTCTCCAGCGTGTCTGCCAACTCCCTGACCGCGTGTTGCGCCTGGGCAGTTGCGAGCCCGTAGCCGGGAACAAACACGACCTTATTCGCATAGGCCAACTGCACCGCGATGTCGTCCAAACTTACCTCCCGCATCACACCTTGCTGATCAGCGGCACTTGCAGAGGTAGCAGCGCTACCAAAAGCCCCGAACAGCACATTGGTCATTGAACGATTCATCGCGCGACACATGAGAATCGAAAGAATGAATCCTGAGAAGCCGTCAAGCGTTCCAGCGATTATCAGAACATTGTTCTTAAGCACGAAGCCGGTCGCCGCGGAGGCCAGACCCGCGTACGAATTTAGAAGCGACATAACCACCGGCATATCCGCCGCTCCGATTGGCATCACAAGCAAGATCCCGAAAACAAATGCCAGGCCTACCATCACAAAGAAGAGCGGCAGCGAGCCCGGTACAAAAATCAAGTAAACAAAGATTCCAATCGTCGTCGCCAGCAGCGCCATGTTGAAAATGTTCTGGCCGCGATAAGTCATCGGCGTGCCGCGGACCAGAGCCTGCAACTTGGCAAAAGCCAACAGGCTGCCGGTGGTTGTAAGCGCGCCGAGCATTACTTCAAAACCAAGCGCGCTCATCGTAATTGTCTCGAGATGTCCGCCGTGGCGATAGAACTCGGAAATTCCGACCAGTGCCGCGGCGAAAGCGCCAAAGGCGTGCGACAGTGCGGTCCGTTGCGGCATCGCTGTCATGGGAACCCACAGACCCATTGCTAAACCGACCAGCGATCCCAGCACGAGACCAGTAATGATCCAGGTGTAGGTGACGATCTCGTGATGAACCAGCGTGCCGATGATCGCCATCAACATCCCAAACTCCGCCAGATGCATTCCGCGCTTGGCAGACTCCGGATGGCTCAGGCCCTTGAGTCCGAGGATGAAGAGGATGGAAGCCAGCAGGTAGCTTAGTTCGATGAAGTAGGTACGCAC
>DATBRN010000398.1:0-7796 GCA_036560225.1 Pyrinomonadaceae bacterium
GTCTTGTACTTCATGTCTTGTCGTTCTTTGGCTTGCACGTCGCTAGGTAACGTGTTCTTCGACTTTTGTTTTCCACCGGTCTCCGCAAGTCGCAGACTGCTTTCCCCGGCAATGAACAGTACTTCATCCATCTTGGCGAAATTAGGGTTGCCGGCGTCGATCTCTTCACACCTCCTGAGCGCAGCCAGGTACGCCTTCTTCAGTTTGAAGTAGTGGCGAGCAACTTCAAGATTGTGTCTGGAGTCTTTTTCCAGATCCGAATCGCGAATCAAGGAGGGATCCGGGCCAGTCTTCGCCTTTCCCTGACCATACAACGCCGAACCAGAGACAAACATCGCCGTTCCCAGCATCACCAATGTGACAAATACTTTCTTCATAGAACACCTCTCCCTTTGGTAAACCATATACTATTCAACGAACGATCCTGCATTCACTTAAGCAGTTTGGAGTTCAAACTTTAATTTGCGCTTTCGAGACTAAGCAAGCTGAAGCGTGAACTCCGAACTCCTTGAATACTCCTCACTTGGATGCGACTCTTCAGGAGAGCGCATATTTTTTCACTATGGCATCCAGTTTTTTTCGGGTCTCTTCCGGCCACAGATGCGGCGCTGTGAAGATTGCATTCTTTAGGGCTGAAGCGCACTTGCAGTTCCGTTCCTGATTGCCTAGCTGTTTTACGGCCTCCTTCATGATGAGCTGAGCATTCCGAACGTTCTTGTTCAGATACTCAATGACTAAATCAGTGGTGACTGCATCGTGACTTGGATGCCAGCAGTCGTAGTCGGTGACCAACGCGAGCGTGGCGTAGCAGATTTCGGCCTCGCGAGCGAGCTTGGCCTCCTGCAGGTTCGTCATGCCGATCACGCTCATGCCCCAGCTGCGATAGACCTCGGATTCCGCTTTGGTTGAAAACGCCGGACCTTCCATGCACAAGTAGGTTCCACCCCGGTGCGTTTTAACGTCAGCAGCCTTACACGACGCCTCGAGCACGTCAGCCAAATCACCACAAACGGGATGCGCAAAGGTTACGTGCGCCACGATTCCATCACCGAAGAAGGTCGACTCGCGCGCGCGTGCTCGAGTCCGGTCAAAGAACTGATCGGGAATCACCATATCTAGCGGTGCGTACTGCTCCTGAAGCGAACCCACTGCAGAAGCGGAAAGGATCCGCTCAACACCAAGCAGTTTCATCGCATAAATGTTAGCTCTAAATGGAACCTCCGTCGGCGTATAGCGGTGTCCCTGCCCATGGCGCGGTAAGAACGCGACCCGGTTGGTCTCGAGCGTTCCCAGGATGAGATTATCTGACGGAGAACCGAAAGGAGTTTCGACTGCGACTTCCTCAACATCCTGAAGCTCCGGCATTTGATAAAGCCCGCTGCCCCCAATGATTCCAATCTTTGCTGTCTGCATTCTGGTTATTCGAAATTTAGTTGATCTGCTCGACGGGAACGGCGCGGAGCTTTCCTTGATCTTCAATGAGATGGCACAGTGGCTCTTCCGGATCGTGATAAAACAGGCACGCCCATCCTTCGCGCGCGGCTTGCGGCAAGAGCTTCTTCTTCATCTCGAGCGTCTCAGCGGGATAAAGATCGTAACCCATGATCCACGCAAACGGTACGTGGGCGCGCATAGGCACGAGATCAGCAAAACCGAATAGCGTTTGCCCCGCTCGGTTAAGCCGCCAGCACTGCATCGATCGATTATGACCCGGGTAGGTTTCCATACGCAGCCCGGGCACCACTTCGTAGTCCGCCTCCGTTAATTCCAGTTGGCCACTCGCGATCAGCGGTCGCCAGTTCTCAGGCAGATAGCTCGCGCGGTCTCGTTCGCTGGGAGCTTCAGCGTGTTCCACTTCGCTTTTGGAAATAAAGTAACGGGCATTTCGAAATGCGGGCACAGCCTCACCCTCTCCGTTGAGGTCAGTATTTCCACCGGCATGATCGAAATGGAGATGAGTATTGATTACAATGCTTATGCTATCCCGCTCAACACCAGCAACCGCGAGTAACGATTCAGCCAGAGTTCGCCGGCGTGTAATACCAAACATCTCAGTGTGTTTCGGCGACCACTTCTCACCAATTCCGGTTTCAATCAATATTCGCTCATTACCGGTTTCAATGAAGACGCAATTCATATTCATTCGAATCCGGTTCTGCTCATCAGGTGGACACACCCGCGACCAAAGGGTCCGAGGCACGACCCCAAACATTGCGCCGCCATCGAGGTGAAACTCCGTGTCGGGAACAATCTCCACGCGGTAATCGCCAAACTGCATCCTGGTTCGTTAACCGCAATTGCGGCGTCACTTCTGACGCTTTTTGGGTTGGTTATTTTTCGAATCGGCCTTCGGCTTGGAAGCAGGCTCTACCGGAGCAGGCTCGGGCGCTTGTTCCGAGCCCGGCGCAATTCCGGGCGGCGCTTGTGGCTGCGGCTGCGGCTCAGGCGCCTTGACCTGGAAGTTTTCCGCAACTGTAACGTGCGAGCGCTTTACAATGTCGTCGAGTATCTTTTTCTGCTTCTCCTGTTCAAGGACAGCTCGCGCCTTGTCGTGCGGACTCTTTGGTGGCGCAAACGGATTATCATTCTCACCGCCAGGCTCAGAGATCAGAATGTGCCGCGCATGGATTTTCTCTTCGGACTTACCATCCTTGGTTTCGGTCTTGCGCTCGTCGAGCTTGATGATGTGGAAGCCAAACTTTGACTCAACCAGGTCGCTAATCTCTCCGGGCTTCAATGCGAACGCTGCCTGCTCAAACTCGGGCACCATCTGGCCGTGACCGAACCAGCCTAAGTCGCCACCTTTGTCCTTACTTCCCGGATCGGTAGAAAACTCCTTGGCCAGCTTTGCAAAATCTTCGCCGGAACGCGCGCGTCTCAAGACTTCCTCGGCCTTTGCGCGATTCTGCTGGGCCCCTGAGTCAGGATGTTGCTTCAGATAGTCGTCAACCTCCTGATCCGTAACTTTCATCTTGTCGGCCAACTCATCCTGGGCATAGGTCTGCGCCAGGATTCGAGCTTGTTCCAACTTGATCTGCAAGTCGACCTTCCGCTGCTTGTCCGTTCCGGCGGCAATCGCGCGCTGTTCTCCGATCAGCACCTGTCCCAACTGGCGTTTGACCTGCTTCAATTGTTCTTCAGGTATTTGACCTGCGGCGAGTTGAGGATTCTTGGCCTTGGCGTCGTTTATAAATTGATCAAACGTCGCCTGGTGCACAGGTTGTTTGAAAAACTCGTCAATCTCCTGCTCGGAGACATTGGGTTCCGCGTCTTTCCCCTGCGATTTGAAATAGTTCTGAGCTAATACAACGGAGCGAACGAGTTGAAGCTGACGCTTGACTTCGGGTTTATTGCCGATGCCTTTGGCGCGTGCCTCTTCGGCAACGGCCAGCAATTTGTGCAGGTCATCCGCAAAACTTTTACGCGATGCTTCATCCGCGTTGAGACGCGCACGAAACTGTGGCGGCTGGTCTTCTGCAATCAGCGACATGTCCTCCGCGGAGAGACTCGAGATTTCAGTTCGTCTCGCCTTCACCTGCCAGACAATTAAGCCTGCCGCAAGCACTACGGCCACCGCGGCCGCTATCCAAGCCTTAGTAGTTGAATTCAAAATAATCTTCCTTTCCTAAAAACCAAATCTAATCATGCTGTACTAACTCGAGCAATACACCGTTGGCCGATGAAGGGTGAACAAATGCCACCAGACAACCGCGCGCGCCGATGCGTGGTGTTTCATCGATTAGCCTGGTGCCTTTCTCCCTCAACTGCGCCAACGACGCCCGAATATCAGTAACTCTGACAGCTACATGATGAATTCCGGGGCCGCGCATCTCCAAAAACTTTCCAACGGGAGAATCTTGTCTCAAAGGCTCAAGGAGTTCGATGTGCGTTTCGCCGAGCGGCAACATAGCCACGCGTACACCTTGATCGGTTACCTCCTCCGTGAAAGCGACTTCCAACCCTAGCGTGTCTCGCCAAAGCCCGATCGCCTCATCGATCCGGCGCGTAGCTATTCCGATATGATCAACTTTCATGACTTTGTCACTAGTCAGTCGTCAGTTGTCAGTCACCAGTCACCAGTCTCGCTGCCGCCACTAAATGACGAATGAAAAATGCCAAATGATATATGGAAAATCTTGTTCTTCCTCAACGTTCGCTCAACAACAACCGGGTCACTAACTTCCGCCAAGGATCTCTTCCACAGCAGAATAAGGGTCTCGCTGCCTACTGGCAACTTCACCCGCCAGCCGGTCGAGTTTGTCGGATGCAGAGTCGGCCGCCAGGGTTTGCGCCACGAGGCGTTCACGCAAGAGTTCCAGAATGCGCCAACGCGCGATGGCCCGGCGGCGTCCGTCCCCCGATTTCGACTGTAAATAGAAGTCACGATATTTTTCAATTGCCGCCGCAAGCTCTTCTATTCCCCTGCTTTCAGGGGCCACGGTCTTGATGATTGGAGGCTCCCACGAGTCTTCTCGTTCCGCCAGCGACAACAGCGCCTCCAACTCCTTTTCAGTGGCAAGAACTCCTTCGCGATCGGCTTTGTTAATGACAAAGATGTCTCCGATTTCCATGATGCCGGCCTTGATCGCCTGAATGTCATCACCCATCCCCGGAACGAGTACGACTACAGAAATATCCGCGGCCTTCACTACTTCAACCTCATCCTGCCCCACACCTACCGTTTCGATAATGATTCTTCCGTAACCGGCGGCGTCGAGTATAGAGACAGCATCGACTGTGGAACGCGCCAACCCACCCAGGTTTCCTCGAGTGGCCATTGAGCGAATGAACACGCCGCTATCGAGGCCTAGCGTCTGCATGCGTATCCTGTCACCCAAAATTGCGCCACCTGTAAATGGACTCGAAGGATCGACGGCAACAATCCCGACGCGCTCACCCTGCCGGCGATAGTGCAAAGCGAGCTTGTCCACCAACGATGACTTTCCCGCACCTGGCGCACCGGTGATTCCGATCACCAGGCCGCGTCCCGTCAGGGGAAAGATCTTTTTCATCAACTGGGCGGCATCCGTAGAAAGATCTTCGACTTTGGAGATCGCACGTGCTACTGCCCTCGTATCACCTCCCGCAAGTCGATCGACCAATGATGTGTTGTTATTTGACGCGTCCATTTACTAAATAGCCTGCTGCAAAATCTCTCGGGCAATAATGATTCGCTGGATCTCAGAAGTTCCTTCGCCAATAGTGCAAAGCTTCGAATCACGCCAGTACTTTTCCGCCGGATAGTCCTTAGTGTAACCATAGCCACCGTGCACCTGGATAGCCTCCTCGCAAACGTTTACGCTTACCTCGGAAGCAAACAGCTTCGCCATGGATGATTCCTTCGTAGTCTTCTTGCCTTGGTCTTTCATCCAGGCCGCTCGATACATCATCAGTCGCGCTGCATCAATCTGAGTTGCCATGTTTGCTAACTTAAATTGAATTGCTTGGAACTCGGATATTGGCTTGCCAAACTGTTGACGTTCTTTCGAGTAGCGAAGAGCCGACTCATAAGCGCCCTGAGCAATGCCCACGGCTAGTGCCGCAATGGATATTCGACCACCATCAAGGATCTCCATGGCGTTTACAAAACCCTGTCCTTCTTCACCGAGACGGTTCTCGTCGGGCACATAACAATCCTCAAATACCACGCTGGCCGTTTCAGACGCGCGCAAGCCAAGCTTGTTTTCTTTCTTTGATGGAGAGAAACCCTTCATTCCCTTTTCAAAGATAAACGCCGTAATTCCCTTGCTACGCTTAGAACGATCCGTCACTGCAACGGCCACACAGATGTCCCCGTGAATCGCGTGGGTGATAAAGTTTTTGGAGCCATTCACCACCCAGCCGCCATCTTTCCTAACTGCGGTGGAACGCGTTCCGGAGGCATCCGAGCCTGCGCTTGGCTCCGTCAATCCCCATGCTCCTAAATTCTTGCCGCTCGCCAATGGAACGAGAAACTTCTGTTTCTGTGCTTCCGAGCCAAATTGAAAGATATGATTGGAACAAAGCGAATTGTGTGCTGCTACTGAAATTCCGATCGAGCCGTCAACGCGCGACAGCTCTTCGATGATGGTTGCATATTCCACATAGCCCATGCCGGCGCCACCATATGCTTCGGGAAAAAGAACCCCGGTCAAGCCCAGTTCGGCGAGTTTGGGTTGAAGTTCAATTGGAAAATGTTGTGATTCGTCCCACTCCATCACGTGCGGCGCGATCTCGGCCTCGGCAAATTCGCGCACGCTTTCCTTGACCTGTTTTTGCTCTTCCGTTAATTCGAATTCCATTCGGTTTCCCTGGAAACTTAAACTTGGGCGAAGAAACAAACGCATCCCCGCCTGTCAAATCTGACAGGCAGAAATGCCTGTCTAAGATAGAAATCGTCGGAATGCGGAAAGAGTTATTCTACCTCATTGGCGCGCAGAACCGTGACTGGCCCCATGAGACTTTGTGGTCGGGTTACTTTTGGTTTGCGGTCGTTTTGGCATGAGTAGCTTGACCTCGTCAGGCGTGAGCCTGCGCCACTTCTTTGGCTTCAGATCATCGTCCCGCAGAGATCCAATGCGCGAACGCCGCAACTTGATTACCGAGTGTCCTATGGCATCAAACATTCGCCGGATCTGTTGATTCTTTCCTTCGTGAAGCAGAATCTCAAACCAGGCGTTGGTCTCGGTCTCACCAAGTCTCCTGATCTTTGCGGGGGCGGTGCGCGTTCCGTCTTCGAGCGTGATTCCGCGTCGCAAACGGGCGATCGCCTGCTCGTCAGGGACGCCTTTCACTTTTCCTTCGTAAACTTTTTCAACCTTGTTCCGGGCAGACGTGATGTAGTTCGTGAACTCGCCATCATTGGTCAGCAGCAACAATCCTTCGGTGTTGAAGTCGAGACGGCCCACCGGATAGAGCCTTCCGAGCGATGCGGGCAGGAGTTCCAGGACGGTTGGACGGCCTTCCGGATCACTGACACTCGAGAGGTAGCCGCGCGGCTTGTTTAGCAGCACGTAGACTTTTTCCTTTTTCTCGAGTGAGGGATTGATGAGTTTGCCGCGGACCTTGATGTGATCGGTTTCGGGATCAGCCTTTGTTCCAAGTTCGGTCACGACTTTGCCGTTAACCGTAACTTCACCAGCAACGATCATTTCTTCTGCATGACGGCGGGAGGCGATGCCGGCATTGGCGATCAGTTTTTGAAGTCGCTCTTGCATAACAGCACCGTTAAAAACAGCACCGTTTAGCCAGCGCACTTGTGCGCCAACGGCGGGGCACAAGTGCCCTCTCTAAACGGAGCAACTGACGACTGACAATGCGTCTAATTGCCTTCCGACAAATCCTGAAAGTCTTCCATGCTGGGCAGCTCGCCGAGGTCCTTCAAGCCAAATTGGATCAGGAAGTCTTTCGATGTGCCGTACATCATCGGGCGCCCAACCGTTTCCTTGCGTCCCTTGGCAACAATGAGTTTCTTATCCAGTAACGTTTTGATCGCAGAAGGCGACTGTACCCCACGTATTTCAAGAATCTCCGGTACCGTGACAGGTTGCTTGTAAGCAATCACAGCCAACGTTTCCAGCGAAGCGATTGAGAGCTTGGCGCTTGGCCTTGACTTCAAATAGGCGCGCACGTGTTCGTGGTACTCCGGCCGAGTCGCAAACTGCCAACCGCCCGCTACCTCGCGCAGTTGCAAGCCACCGTTTCTCCCATTGAATTCTTTTGCCAGTTCTGCGACCGCCGACTCGATAACTTCACGATCTTCACGGAGCACCTCCGCCATCGTCTTAACACTGAGCGGCTCTTCGGAAACGAAGATC
>DATBRN010000399.1:0-9793 GCA_036560225.1 Pyrinomonadaceae bacterium
CGGTTAGTGATAGTGCCGCCGATTACGGGCTGGTCCCGCTCGATCAGTCCTGCATCCTCTCCACTAACGACAACGGTCTCAGTTGCAACACCGACTTCAGTTCTAACGTCAGCACGAACAATATCGGATCCTTGGACAACCACCTCTTTGACTGTGGTTTTGAATCCGGCGGCAGTGACGTTCACTCGGTAGTTTCCCGGCTTCAGCGCGGCCACCTCGTAGTTTCCGTCGCTGTCGGTGGTGAGATCTCGTGAGATGCCCGTCTCCAGATCGGTCACCTGCACGGTAGCGTTCGGTATCCTCGCTCCATTGGGATCAGTGACCGTACCCCGAATTACTCCCAGGTTGGTGCCCTGCGAATAACCCGTGCTCGTAAAACAGAAAAGACAGCCGGATACGAGCAAACTCATTATGATTGTTCGTGCGATTCTCATATGAACTCCTTTAGTGACAGAAAAAGATCTGTCGGAAACAAAACAGCCTGGGAGCGCCAGGGTCGGCTCCCCAAATCCAGCTAGCCACGCAGCAGCTAGGAAATGGCGTCTCCAAAATTGATAACTTTCTTCTCAACGTTAGTTGCCAACTCAAACAAACCATGGAGTTTAGGTGTGCTGGGAAAGAGCCGGGTTAGTTTGCGTTAAGAACTAACTAGCGACTAACTGAACGCCTTCAAGGAAATCACTGCCAATTGAAGAGACGTTTTTAAGTAAGGAAGATCAGACCAGCGACGGAGGGCTTATAGCACCGCCCCATGGCCAATTGCAAGAACTTTTTTGTAACTTCTGAAACTTTCAGACCCCGTGTTGTTTGCTCGTCTCCCCGGCATGCATCATCTGGGAATGACCGGTAGAGTCAATACTGAACTGTACTTGGCATCATGATAGACAGTCTGCCGAGCGACGAGAGAACGAGACGCGCCGAATAGCGGCTCTCCCGTATTAAGATTGCGATTGAACCGGGGAAAGTTACTGCTGGAAATGTAAAGCCGCACCCTGTGTCCAGCCTTGAACGCGTTACTAGTGGCCCATAGATCAATTGTGTATTTGTAGACCTGACCAGGAAGAATCATCTCTGGTTGCTCCGTTGAATTCCGGTACCGCGCTCGCACCACGCCATCGGTCAGAAACCGCGCATATCCTGTAGCATCCACGTCTGCGAGCAGTGCTGTAAAGTCGGTATCACGGACGGATGTTGAGGCATATAAATCCACGCTGACGAATCCGGTTACTTCGAGATCTCTCTCGAGGGCAGGTGTGGAGAAAATCAGCACGTCGCGCCGAGATTCATTCGGCCGCTGGTCGTATGGACCAGGCGGTAAGGCAAGGCCGCAGCACAGGCGGCCGCCGATTGTCGGCACTGGATTCATCGGATCGTAATCGAACTGCTCAGGTTGCTCCGCGCCTGGTGGAGTGAGACCGAGCTCGCCATTGCCCGATGGACCGTTGGCACCCTTCGATGCGCGGAGATAGTACTTGGTGTAGCGAGTGCGCGCCAGTGGAAACTCATGCTCGTCGCGCCAGATGTTATCTCCCATGATGAAGATCCGCACGGGGGTGGCATTAGCATACTCGTTCTGTGTTCCCTTCAACGCGTAGTCGAACCACTTGAGAGCAGTCGCTGTCACGTCGAACACCGCCGCTTTTCCGAATACGACATCACCCACCTTCCCTTCCGGTGAAGTCGGCGTATGTCCCCAGGGACCAATTAGCAGCCGCTGACCCGCGCGTACTTCGGGCGCGACCGCTTCCGTGTGGAGTCCCGTATAATTCTTGATCGACCCTTTCAGGAAAAGATCATGCCAGCCCGCGGCATGCAGGCCCTTCACGTTCATATTGCGATAGTGATCAGAGACGCGCCAACGCTGCCAATAACTGTCGCTGCGCTCGTGTTCGATCCAGTCGCGGAAGTAAGGCGCCATACCAGAAGCCGGAGGTACAGTTAGAATTGGGTAAGAATCAACCGGCAGCTTTGTGACCCACTCCTTCGGCCGCAAGTCTTCATTGGCCCGCCGGCGCAATGTGTCAACAGCGAGCAGCGAAGTCCACGAACTAGTAAACCACTGCATTAATACGCCGCTCTGATAAGTCCAGCCGTCGTAGTATTCTGATGCCGTCACGTAGGGAAAGATCGCAACCAAGTGCGGAGGCCGGGCCATGGCGGCGAGCATTTGCGTCGCCCCGACATATGAGCCACCCAACATTCCCACTTGTCCGTCGGCGGCTTTCAGAGCGGCCGCCCATTCAACGGTGTCGTAGCCATCCTGGCTTTCGTCGCGAAAGGGATAAAACTCTCCGCCCGAATCGTAACGACCCCGCGTATCTTGCAGTACTACAACGTACCCATGCGCCGCTAACTCCTGGGCCATGGCGGCGTCACCCTTTCGGTCATACGGCGTGCGTTCAAGCAAGACCGGAAACTTGCTGTCGCTCGCAGGCCTGAAGACGTCCGCGACGAGCGATACGCCATCGCGCATCTTGATGTGGACTCCGTTCTCGATTATGACCCGGTAGGAGGTTTCAGCTTGCGCTGCCGCTGCTGAAGGCACACACACCAGCCACAGGACCGCGCAGATCAAAACGAGAAGCGAACATCTTAATAAGACATGACGACGCGGTCGTGACGAACTATTCATTTGTCCCTCTCGTATTGGCAGGTGGTGGAGCGCTACCGGGCGAAACACTAATTGCCCCCATATCGTACCAGCCGTCAGGACTTCGTCCTTTGATTGCCAGACGTACTGCGGGTTGCTTGGTGTGGGGATCGAGCAGCGCAAGTCGGAAGCGATACTCTCCAGGCTTGAGCGTCTCGGGCACATAGACCAGCTGGTCCACGACGGCATCCCCAGGCAGCCACTTCCGCAGGTCCGCTATCAATCCTACAGACTCGCTTTGAGTATCGGAGAGTAACTGCAGCGCCAGCTTGAAATCGCGGTAGGGCGGAGCAACTCCCGCGTTGAGCCACCACATGTGAACCGGCATCATCTCTCCGGCCTTAACCGAGCGCGGATACTCCAACCGTCGCAAGATGAACCGGTAGCCCATCCGTTTCTGAAAATCTTCGAACTTGCTCTTCCATTCGACAGGAATCGGCGATGACTTCACGTTCACCGAACTAACATGCCAGCGCAGGGCTTGATCAAGAATGTAGTCAACATCCCATCCCTTCTCTTTCCAGAATGCCGGCACCCAGCATGTTTCCAAAGACACAGGGCTACGTTGCCAAACATCCTGGATGCCCATGCGCGCGATCTGCTGTGGGTAGAAGTCGAGCATATGAGAAAAACTCGGTCTGTCCTTCCATTGACGGCCCATATCACCGAGACAGTCGAGCCGCCAGCCGGCGCCTCGGCCGGTGCCGTAAGCAAGCGCCTGCGGTTCGTCGAAATTCATTAACAGTGGGGTGCGCTTAAAGGCGTCGAAATAGATATCGATCAGGACCTTCTGAAACTGGAATGCGGGCATGTAGTCACTCCAGCCCTCGCCCCAATAGCCAATTGAAGAGATGTCGACGGTGTCCAGGAAGGGATGGCCGTCGTAGCGGGCGCCTACCGCTGAGATGAGCGCGTTCCAATGTTTCAGATATAGCGGGTCGGAAAAGTCGGGCTGCCAGATTGAGCCGTCTTTGTCTGTGGGCCGGTTGGCGCGCCGCGCTCCCGAGTTGCGGTACCACTCGGGCAACGGATGCTCCTGGTCATAAGGCATAAGGCGAAAGGCGAGAGTTTGATGATGTTGTCGCGCCTCTTCAAGAGCGGTGTCAATGATTTCCCAACGGAATCGATTCGGCGCTGGCTGAAGTTCATTCCAGAACCAGCGGCAATATGCGATCGATGTGTCAGGAAAATCCGAACGATCCGGTGCTGTCGACTGTTTTGCGGTAGGTCCCTCCTCCGACCAACGCATTCCTTGATTCAAAGGTTGCCCGTTGAACCGCTGAAAAGTCGTGATGCCCATGCCGGGATTTACGAGTACTTCGTTGGTCGGCTCTGGCCTGACGACAACCGTCTGATTTTGATCTTGCGCCGGAGCGAGAATCCCACTTCCGATTGCGAGTCCCACGAGCAAAAGTATTTTGCGACGCATCATTGCTTTTCTTGCTGATTCAAAGCCCACGTGCGGCAAGAGCAATGGTTTTGGGTACTCGCCTGCCCGCGCTGACGTTTTGCATGAAATACACGAGTTGGCTGGAGAATTGAAAAGCCCAGTTGAAGGCCCGGGCTGGACGATTAACGCTCAGAGCAACCGCCAGGGGAAAGAGTTTCTCGAAACGTTTGCGGTAAACAGTCAGTCGTTTCGGATCATTGGTGAAGAAGCTACCGAGCCCAAAGGTGTAAGCCATCTCGGCATTGTGCATCTCCATGTCGGGGCCCAGCTCACTCGGCTGTTCCTTCGGATCGACCGCGGCGAAACAATTGATGACGTAATATGCCTTTGACCCGTCAGGCACCATCCCCTGGCGATCGAGAAAATCGCACCACTTGACAACGATCTCGGGCACCCGCTTGTTGCCCGTCAGCGTCCAGTAGTGGAATAGCGGATCGAGCAGCAGTGCCATCATCCACGCTGATGTCGCCCCTTTGAAACTTGCTTCGTTTGGATCGTAGAGCGACCAGTCTTGCCTTAATGAGCCATCGGGCGGCCGTCCATCCGGCGGCTGGCGTTGATGCTCGTAATATGCATCAACACATTCACGCGCCTTTGTCCAATAGGCTCGGTCGCCGGTGAGCTCCCAACCGTGCAGAATGCCCAGCAGTCCATAGCCCTGATGGCGCAGGGTCCAGAATTTTCGGCCTCGTTCCGGATCTGCTCCGAGCGGACTCGGCGTGAGACTGTCCGGCTGATAGACAGGATCCTGGTTCTTCATGCAGTACTGGGCCATGATCTTGCCGGTTTCGAGTGCACGCTCATCGCCGGTCAGCAAGTAGTGGATGTGCATCGCGCGTGGGTATACGTACTTGAGGTCCGGGCCTTTCAATATGAAGCTACCCGCATCTGGCCCATCCATTTTTGTGTGCAGCCGTACGAAGTGGGCCGCGTGATATGCCGCTTCAAGGAATTTTGCTTCGCCAGTGCGGACATACATCTTGTAATAAGCGGTGGTCCGATCGAACAGCCACTCGGAATACACTTTGCTGTCGAGGTAGGCCAGCGACCCGGGAAAGTTTTTTTCGACAAATTGTTCGTAAGCTGCGTACGCACCGGATTCAGTGGCCGGCGTTTGCGGTCCAACGATGAGCGAATCACACAGCCAGCGAGCGCTCACCAATGCCAGCACTCGTGGTCCCTGCAACCCTTCGCGGTCAAGTAGAGTCTCTGAGACGGGCACAAAGCGGCTTTGGTCCTTCGAGCGCGGCTGGTGAAGGATAACCTTAATTGACTGGGTGCGGTTGCGGCTGAAGTCGGAGGTAAATTGAACTTGCAGCGAACGGATACTGCCGTCTCTGCCACCAATCCGCCATGGTTCCAGCACGCGCACCGCCGCGCTGATTTCTTCGCCGCTTCTATTTACTACCCGCAACCGCCGCGGATCCGAAAGCAGACCCGGCGGCAGAGGTAAACCAAAGTTCACGAGCTCTCGGCCCAGGTTTTCAGCGCGACCCTCGAGCCTTACTTCGATTTCCCGCAAAGTGCTTGCGTTTGTCAACGAAGACGCGAGCATCGATCGCCCGGCTGTTAGAAAAATCAATCCGGTTTGGATAAACGATCTTCGAGAAAAGGTTGACATCATTCTGTAGCCGAAACAACACGGAGCCAGTGAGTAGTTCAGATACTGTTGGCGAACATTCGCGAAGTTCAGATTACAAGCTTGAGCTTGTGTGGTTGCGCAAAAAGCAACCTAAAGCTTGTACTCTAAACTGCTCGAACCTATTGGTGCTTACTAACTCTACAGGCGCAATAAACGGACCGCGTTCTCGTAATAGACCTTGCGCAAAATCGACTCTGGCAAACCGAGCCCGTAGATGCGCCAACGACCCTGTGGTGGCTTTGGCGCGGGCGCATAATCGAAGTACTCATCTTCAGTCTCGAGAAACCGATAATAGATTTCGTAGAGTTGATCGCCAAAAACCTGTTGCGGGGTGTCGTTACCGCGCGGGACGGCGTCAGTGCCAAACATGATCCGATCCTGGTACTTGTCGAAAAACTTGCGTGCCATGCGCGGCTGCCGCCCGAGCTCCCCAATTCTCGCTCCTATCTCGACATGCATATTCCGATACCGATCCAACAAGTCAGAAACGTAAGGCAGATTCTCAGAATCGCCGACATGGAGGACCACAAACTGCGTCCGCGGATGGCGAGCCATCACTCGATTTCGCGCCTCCTGCAACTCCTGGTTACTGGGAAAATCCTTACCGTGGAAAGACCAGTCGGGATGGGCGCTCAACTCCTCATACCGTTCGTTGAAGCGATCAGTGGGCAGGAAGAAGGCTTCGGGATCTGACGTGTGAATGGCGACTGGGAACTGCTGCGCGCCAGCGGCTTCCCACATTGGGTCAAACCGTCGATCATCGATCTTCACCAGCGGTCCAGTCGTGATGTTTTCGCGCAGATAAAGGCCGAGCGTCTTAAGCACCTTCAGACCCTTTGCGCCAACTTCCCGCGCCCGTTTAATTTGGTCTGCCTGAAACTGCGGGTAACGCGGGTCCCTAATCTTCTCAAACCATGGCTCCGTAAACACGACAAATCTGTCAGGATGGGGCTTTTGCCAGTAACTGATGGTTTGCTCGAGCACCGGACCGTAACCTCCGGTGAGATTCACCATCAATCGCACGTTCTTTCGATCCATTACTGGCAAGACCTCTTCAGCGGTGGCGTTGTTGTGTATTTGATCGAGTCGACCACGGCGGGTGGACCATGAGAGATGTGTGTGAAAGTCAATAACTGGGAAGCGAGCGCGCGCGACTTTCGTCTCTGGCACATGAAGCATGCTCCTCGGCTCGTAATCTTCAAGTGCCAGTTTGCTGCTGCTTCTCAGTGTTTTCTTAGGCGCGCGTCGGGACGCGCTTTTCTCTTGCGGACTGGGCGAAGCATTGGCGAGTGCCACTTGCCCAACAGCCGCTAATCCCAAACCAGCAAGCCATTGCCTTCGACTCCATCCGTCCATTTCGTGCTCCTTTCCAAACTGATAAATGCGGCTGAAAACAGCTATGTTTAGTCACCTTGCTCTCCGCAGTTACTCTGGTAAGTTGCGGCTATTGACAAACCCTTCAAGGGGCTGCGCGGAAGGGGATCATGAAAACAAACAGGGGCTATTTGTCCGGTGCGATTTTCGTAGCGAGTGCGAACCTGATTACGAACGACCTTGAATTGCAGCGGTCTTATAGCATCAAAAAAGAGATGGCAGCAAGATAATTTGGGCCTGACGAGTGGCGGTTGCGGACGTTGCTGCCTGCCGACGCCTCTTCATAAATCCGACGTGTGCATCAAACAAACTGTCTTGTTACCCTTTGCTGGTAGTGTTATAAGAACCACTCGAGTCGGGAATTGAATTCATTTCAACCAGTCAGTCTCTGCGTAAGTAGGACTCAAACGTGTACAGTTAGTCTCAGTCTTAAACTAACTTTCCCCATGACGGCATCGGCCGGCATTGCCGAGTATTAGAGTAAGCAGCTTTAACTCTCTCCTGCGATCTAATTGGCGATTTGAACACTTCAGACCTCCAGCGGCTCTCTGCCCTTGCCCGCGCAAATTTGAGCGTGGAGCTCTCCAGACTGCGGCGGCCTGACGCAGAGGCTAACGCCCTCGAATATCTCTTGGACGGGGACCAAGCCTTTCAGTACCGAGCTCTGCTCTTCTTACTGCAGTGCATATACGGCGCCGTTGAGCAAACTCTTGATGATCAACTGCTGCGCCTTATTGCCACCTCCGCACGGTTCACAGAATTGTATGGCGACGGAGCTGTCAGTGTGTTGCGTGCGCCTGCACGTATCAACATTCTCGGCGAACACATAGACTATGTCTCGTACTTGCCCACTGCATCCTTGCCTTTCGGCAGCCGTGAAAACGACATGCTAATGCTCTTCCGCGCCTCGGAGAACGATCGTATTCGCGGCGCCTCTACTTCAGAGGAATACCCGCCGTTCACCGTAGCATTGGCTGACGGACCAGTCGCGCGTGTGAGCAACGATCCGGAGGCGGACTGGCTGTCTTATTTGTACGAGCACCCTGCACCTGCACCCCACTGGGGCAATTACATAGCTGGTCCTGCATACTTTGCGCGCCTCAAGTATGGTCCACAGGTGCGCCAGGGATTTGATTTTCTGGTCGACTCGCGGATTCCTGCGGGTGGGGGCGCATCGTCATCGTCGGCGCTTGTGGTGTTGGGAAACGCGGCAGTGTGCGAGGTCAATCAGCTGAAGTGGACGCCTCTGGAGCTGGCACGCAATGCGGCCAGGGCCGAGTGGTACGTCGGAACGCGCGGAGGCTCGATGGACCACATCACCATCTGTCTCAGCAAACGAGATCACGCCGTCCTGATCACTTACCGAGACCAACAGGCTCGCCATGTGTCCCTCCCGGCGCAGAAGGTCCGCTGGGTCACCTTCTTTTCGCAACCGGCGGACAAGGGACGGGCGGTAATGATCGAGTACAACGAGCGCGCTGCAGTGTCACGCATCATCATCCCGGCGCTCATCGAAGGGTGGAAGACGCAACAGCCCGAAAGGTACGCAGCCTGGTTGAAAGCCTTGCAGTCTCTACAAGACGGATCAGCGACAGCGCTTGACGAGGTGGAAGAGTTGTTACGCGAACTTCCGGAGGCATTGGCTCTCACAGAAATTGAGCGAGCCTATCCAGACGCGTTTGCCGCGTGTGCCCGCGCCTTCCCTGCTCTGGTCGCAGAGCGTCGGGAGCGCCCTCTTCAGATTAGGGCCCGCGGGCTTCATCATGTGGGCGAGGTGAGGCGCGTCGCCTCGGCGGTGCAGGTGCTCGAACGTTTGCCGTCAGGTGATCCCGCAGATACAGAACAAGTAGAGGCAATGCACTCCCTGGGCCAACTCCTGAATGAATCTCACGAAAGCCTGCGAGACCTGTACGGCGTAAGTACCGCGGAGGTTGAGAAGCTGATCGAAATCATCCGCGCCGATCCGAAAGTCTATGGTGCACGCCTAATGGGAGGCGGCTTTGGTGGAAACGTTCTGGCCCTGACGCATGAGAACGACGTCGCAACTCTGATAGAAACTGTGCAGGCAGCGTACTACAAGCCACAAAACCGGCATGGGGTCAGTGAGGGTTCGGTGATGATCTCCACTCCGGGCGACGGCCTTGCGACGATCAGCGTTGAAGAGGTCTGGCGCGAAGCCATTGAGCAGTTCAATCGCTCCGGGGCTAACGCTGAAAAGTATCGAAATGGCGTGACCTCGCTTCTCGATAACATTGAGGACACGACTACTGAAGAGGTCTGGCCGGTAATTGTGGCTGCAGGTAAAGGAAAACGGGCCCGCTCGACGGGGATCACTGTGCCCAAACCGCTCGTCCCCGTATTAGGAGTGCCCTCGATCGTCCATGTGCTGCGCAACGTCCGAGCAGCCGTCAGCACAGCACGGCCGCCGATCGTGATCGTCTCGCCCGAGACGGACGCTCCGGTGCGCGCCGCGCTGCAAGAACAAAACCTGACGTTTGTCTTGCAACCGGAAGCATTAGGCACGGCTGACGCTGTGCTGAACGCCGAAGAGCCACTGCGGCACTTTGATGGGCTGGTCCTTGTTGTCTGGAGCACGCAGCCTGCGATCACGCCAGTCACCATTCGTCGCACTTTGAAGCTGGCCAAACTCTTCAGCGACTACGAAATGGTGTTGCCG
>DATBRN010000400.1:0-20073 GCA_036560225.1 Pyrinomonadaceae bacterium
GGCCGGTTCATTACTGAGAACGACAATGAACAGCGTGCGAACGTAATGGTAATTGGCGTCAATGCCGCTGACGCCCTCTTTCCCGGACAGAACACCCAGATCGCGGGAACGCAGGTGCGCATGGGTGGATATAACTTCGAAATCGTGGGCGTACTTGAAAAGAGAAAGGCCGGCTTCTTTGGTGAAAACGAAGAAGACAACGCCGTTTTCATACCCTTTCGCACGGCCCAAAAGATCGCGCCGGCAAAGGGTTACCTGCTGTTGGTAATCAAAGCCCGTTCGGGACAAACTTCGGCAGCCCTGGAACAATCGGAAGATATTCTTCGCCGCCGGCGTAATGTAAAGTTTGGCGATCCCAACAACTTTGATATTAAGACCGCAGATAAGTTCATAGAACAGTTTGACAGCATTACGGCCATGATCGGACTGGTTGCTATTGCCATCTCCTGCCTCGGACTTCTGGTTGGCGGCATCGGGGTCATGAACATCATGCTTGTCAGCGTGACGGAACGAACGAAGGAGATTGGCGTACGCAAAGCACTGGGTGCGCGACGGAAAGACATTGTGCGGCAGTTTCTTTTTGAAGCGATGACGCTGACGTTTCTCGGCGGCATACTCGGCGTCGTGATCGCGGTCGCCATCAGTAGACTCCTCCTTCTGATACTACCTGCCTTACCCGCGACAATTCCCGCCTGGGCCGTGATTACCGGGCTTACAGTTTCCATCGGCGTCGGGTTGCTGTTCGGTGTCTGGCCTGCTCGCAAAGCCTCTCGTCTTGATCCCATCGAGTGTCTTCGTTACGAATAAGTGGTAACGATTCACAACTACGGAACAGCGAGCAGTAGCGACCTGATCCGTCACTCAAGCTGAGTGGGGATGGCAATACGGAACAGCGAGCGGTAGCGACCTGATGCAACACTCAACTACGGAACAGGGAGCGGTAGCGACCTGACCCGTCACTCAAGCTGAGTGGGGATGGCAATACGGAACAGGGAGCGGTAGCGACGTGATGCACCACTCAACTACGGAACAGGGAGCGGTAGCGACCTGATCCGTCACTCAACGTATAGTTGTCTTTGTGCCACTAGAGTATTCAGAAGTTGAATGTAGGATCAGGTCGCTACCGCTCGCTGTTCCGTATTGCCATCCCCCACTCTGCTTGAGTGTTGCATCAGGTCGCTACTGCTCGCTGTTCCGTATTGCCATTTGCTTTCAGTTGAGTGTTGCATCAGGTCGCTACCGCTCCCTGTTCTGTAATGCGAATTTCCACTCAGGTTGAGTGTAACTCGACTATAATCCGATATTAGCTGATGCGAACGCCAACCAACGGGCGCGACTTTGTAAAGGAATACTTGACCTATATTCAGGTCGAGAAGGGCCTCGCTCGTCACACGCTCCAGAGCTACCAAAGGGATTTGACGCGACTCGATCGCTGGGCAAGCAAGAGTGGCAGGTCGGTCGCGGATCTAACGCGCCCCGAGCTTCGTAAGTGGATCGCACAACTTTCTCGCGAAGGCTTGGCGCCTTCTTCCGTAGCACGAGCGGTGAGCGCGGCGCGTGGTTTCTTTCGTTTCCTAATGCTCGATGGTCATATCAAGCATCATCCCGCTGAAGATCTCGACACACCACAAAAGTTCGCTTACCTGCCAAAGTTTCTCAGTGAAGATGAAATCGACCGCTTGTTTGCAATGCCGGACATTTCCAAAGAAGAAGGAATCCGAGACCGCGCCATGCTGGAGCTGATGTATGCCGCCGGTTTGCGAGTTTCTGAGTTGGTGTCTTTGAAACAGACTGAAGTGGACATTCACGCGGGCGTGGTGAGCTGCCGCGGCAAAGGCAGCAAAGAGCGCCGCGTGCCTGTAGGGAAAAGCGCGATTCACTGGCTGCAGCAATACGAATCAATTAAGGCCCAATATGGCAAGTCACCTTTCCCCCAGCTGTTCCTGAACCGCGGCAGACCGCTGACGCGACAATTTGCCTGGGCCACGATAAGAAATTACGCAGCCAAGATTGGGCTTGAGCATGTTTCGCCGCACACTCTGCGTCACAGTTTTGCAACTCACCTGCTACAACATGGAGCCGACTCGCGCTCCGTTCAGGCACTCCTTGGCCATAGCGATATCTCTACGACTCAGATCTACACTCACATTACTGACCGCCACCTGCGCACTGCCTATGATAATCATCATCCGCGCGCGCGAGCTGCGACCAGTACCGTGAAGCCGAAAGATGACTAGAACCCTTCATTAACAGTCGGATCCAGGATGTTTCTGCACCGGAAGCCTTCAGAAGAAGTTGTCAGGCGGTTCATTTCCTCTCAGCAAGATCTTCCTTTTTCTTATCCGCAGGCAGGATCTACTCAAAGTGAATCTCGCACAGACCACTTCGGTTATATCGTCGACCACAACCGATTGAAGCTCGGTGAGGGAGAGGACACTTACCGGCGTGCGGTTGCTTCGCTGCGGAGTTGGAGGCAGTTTGATCTCGGATGGGTAACAGTTGTGCCCCCGGGAAAGTCTCTACAGGTGGGAACAACGGTGGCCGTACAGGCGAACGTCTTCGGATTCTGGTCGTTGAATGCGGCCCGGATCGTTTATGTGTTTGACGAAAGGGATTCTGAAAAGGCAAGGTTCGGGTTCGCCTATGGAACCTTGCCCGATCATGTTGAACGTGGTGAAGAGAGGTTTATGGTTGAATGGTGCGCCGACGATTCAGTCTGGTATGACATCTTTGCCTTCTCTCGTCCCAAACATCCATTTGCAAGACTCGGTTTTCCGATCACCAGGGCGTTGCAAAAGCGTTTCGCCAGAGAGTCGCTTGCCATGATGAGGAAAGCAGTCAACCCGTCGCTCGCGGACTAGCACGATTGCGAAAAGCTCATCGCAGTTTTGCTATTTCTTGAGATCAGGATTCTGCCGCGTCTACTGCTTGGCCAACACCACCGGCGCCGATTCCGCCGCACGTATCCGCTCGAAGAAGTTACGTACAGTCTGATACTGAGTTGCTGGAATTGTTCCGGCCCTTTGTGCCAACGTACGGGTAAACAACAGCTCGTTGTCTTTCACCTCATAAGTTGTCTTGTACGAACCAAACGGCCCCTCGATCTTCAGTGGATCTGGAAGCTCATCGACAAGAAAACCAGCCGGCAACTTGAGATGAACCGTCTCAGTGAAGGCGTGCGCATCCAGAACGATGGGGTGCCTCCGGACCGCCTCCGTCAGAAACACGGATTCGCGACGCGAAAGAACAGCAGGTTTGAAGACCAGTAGCCGGCCCTGCATCAACTGAGCATAGGCGTACGCAGAAAACTCCAGATCTAGATCGAATCTGCCTTCCGTACTTCTGTCTGTGGGCTCGACTTTAGAGACCTTCGCAGCTGTCGCGCCTTTGCTGATTCGGCTTTCAACGTTCTTGATGTACTCGGGACGAGATAGATTGCGAAACTCTCTACGATAATCCACCGCGCGTTGCCCCAGAGCACGCTCGCGAACAGTTGCGTTAAGGTCACCATTGGCCGACAAACTTGCTTCAATCTGGCGGTCGACGCTGTTCGACTCCGGCGGAGTTTCAGGCATCTTAGTAAGCGAGCCTGAATCACCCGCGGCAATCAAAGCGAAGCTGCCCTGCTCATCTTCCGGTAAGTCTCCGAGTGGGGTGTTATCGTCGGTTGCGTCAAAGATGAGCAAACGACCAAGTGCCGGATGCGTAATTACTGTTGGCGCTTTCGTTTCGTCGCTAACCTTGATGGCGATGATGCAGTGATTGAACTGGCCCGGTGATACCCACGACTCACTTACATGCGTCGCATCGCCCGAAAAAATCAGAACCGGGTACGCCTGAATATTTAACGATCTGAGCATCGCCCGCATAAGGTTGGCCTTGTCTTTACAATCGCCGTACGACTTGGCCATGACTTCAGAGGCTGCATGCGGGCGCCAGCGTCCCACTCCTATTTGGACGGAAATATACTGAATGTTCTGAACATACCTGCCGATGGCGCGAATCTTCTCGAGTTCAGTGGTGGCACCCGCGCTCAGTTCGCGTGCCTTTGCGACGATTCGTTCGTCTGGCGCTGCCTGGGAATCGGTGAGATTGGTATACCAGCGCGATACGTCTTTCCAACTCTCAAACGCTTTCACTCCCGGGTTTTTCGCACCTTCGGCGGGAAAGTATTTGACAGCCAGCCGTGGTGCAAGATTTCTAAGCTCAGGACTCGCCGGTTCCCATTCAAGCGGAGCCAGGTCCCGAAGTTCCCAGGTGTAGGTTGTGCCGCTTGCAGATACGGGTACTTCGGCATGATTGAATGTAACGCCCGTCGCCTGCCAGCCTGGTGGCAGTACTATCGTAAGTTTTGACGATAATACCGGTGCAGAACCCTGGAAATACCACATTGACTGGTAGAAGTACGGTCTAGTCTCGGTTACGGTCTGATAACCGAAAACTGAGCCAGGTTCAGCGTCGTCGCTGGCGACAATTTTTCTCACCCGCGACTCATCGTAAACATCATTCAAGTCGGCCTTATCAATAGTCTCGTTTTTGCCATAACTCTTAACCGGGCCTGACGGCCTGATTAGCCAGGCATGGAAGTCCTTCACTTTTTCGCTGTCGGTTTCATAACCGAGTTCAGCAACCGCTTCGTCGCGGCCCTCGCGATTAAGAATACGAATGGCGTAGGTCGCAACAGTAGTGGTTTGTCCATCCTCACCAACTGTTATGGTCGAGTTATCGACAAGAACGACTGTTGAAACCTTCTTGTCGTAGGCCGGCGCCGGTAGCGTCGCCGCCTGACGTAACCACGCCGGTGCATCGTCACTGAATGCCAGCGAGCTCGATGCCGACAATAAAACAAAAAACAATAAGGCGGTAAATCGGGCCATCAATTTCGTCTTCCTCTTCAAAATTAAATAATATCTCAATTGGCAGCCGTGGTCGCCGCTTGTTTGAGGGTTATCGTATGGTTGTCCTGTTTATTCAACATGTCGAAAAAATTCTTCAACTGCGAGTAAGAGTTCACTGGAAATACAATGTTCCCGTTGCGGCCGAAGAAGAAATCTCGTTTGTATATTAGCGTGCGTCCGTCCTTGGTCACACCAATCCGCGGCTTGTATTCGCCAACCGCACCACCACCAAAAGGTGCCGGCGCATCCGCGTTATCCAATACAAATCCCTGCGGTAAGTCGAAGGTAACTTCATCATCTTCCAGCCAGGGATAGTGAAAGTAAACCGGATATTGCCTCGTACTTGACGAAAATAACGGGCCAATGCCGTGCTGGAAGAAGGCTGGCTGCAAAAATAATCTCTTGCCAGTACGCTGAGCGTACCCCGGAACACGAATGTGATAGGTGTAAACGAATGGTTTCACTGGATCCGTTACGTTTTCAACTCGGATATTCGCGAGTTCTGCCGTGCTCATCAAGGCCTTAACTTCATTCGTCAAAGATTCTTCGCGTTGGCTCACTGAATCGTCGTCATTGTCTTCTTTACGTTCAATTGCGAAGTGGCCAGTGTAAGTGAGTTCTACATCTCCTTCTATGGTGCCATCCTCGCTCAGGGTTAGTTTGGCTCTGCGTTTTACTAGCGACTTCTCCGGTTCAGACATAGGGGTATTTAGCCAGACCGGCTGCTTTGGATCAGTAATCAGAGCTTGTTCGCCTTCCTCCTGCCAGCGCAGCATTCCGAGCGGCACATAGTTGTAGCCTGGATTGTAGAACCTCCAGTTTTCACCTACGCGTACCGCGATGCTTGATGTTTCCAAAAAGTATGCGTTCGCAATGGATTTATCGAAAAACAACTGGCCACGATCGGGCGCCATTACTATCCGCGCGTCAAAGCCCACGGCCGAGACTAGCGCGGCGAAAAGCAGATCAACATCGGCGCCTGTTCCCATTCCTCGCTTCAGCGTGTCGCTGGGAGTCTTGTTTTCTTTGAGTTTCTTGCGCTCCTCGGGCGTCATTCCCGAGGCATCGTCGCTGACGTTCTTGATCTTTGTTCGACAGAATTCGAATAAGCGCGCGATCTTTTCGTCGTCGGTTTTTGCATCGGCGGTCGCCGCTGTCGCAGCCTGCCGAACTTCATCGTTCACTTTCAACAACGACTTGGTAACTTCATAGAAGCGCTTGCCAAGGTTAAACCAGTATTTGTCGGCATCCAGCTTCTCATCCTTGGTGTAGTAAATGAGCATCCAGGTTTTGAGTTGCTTTTCGGGCGGCATGCGCGGCTCTTCATGGAGCGCCGGCATATTTGTCATTGTGGTGCTATAGAAGCCCTCCTTCTCTTTCACAAAAGGAGAGTTCTGCCCGTGAAGCGTAATCGAACGCATTCCCAGTCCTTCAAAAGGATATGGCTTGATTAGATACTTCACGCGTTGCACGGGAATATCTCTTTGAAAGTCAAGCGCCACATTGTCTGCGCTCTGATTGACGCGGACCTCTTGCCAGCGATACTCGATAATGCAACCGGGCTCCAGTCCGGGCATTGCAAATGATTTCGCCTTGAACTTAAGGCCGCTCGCCTTGGCCAGAGTGCGTTCAAAAACATCGCCCTTCTTGAGTTCAATAATTGAGCCGTCGGGCTTGATGGTTCGAGCGGAGATGTTCTGGATTTTGATGTCGATGCCGAATATTCTGCCGAAGGGAATATCAATCTTGCTCTGCGATTCTCTGCCGCGTTCAGTAAAGACCTTGATGCGGATGTAGTGAGAAAAAATCAGGTCCCCTTCGGGATTGTCATCGATTCTGACTTCCCAGAAGAGTGCCTCAGCGTCAGCATCTTTTTCAACGACAGACGCTTTGAGCGCGAGGTCAGCCGGGTCGACAGGACGCCAGTCATCGGCAAAAACGGTGGTCGGCAACAACAGGCCAAGACAGACCAGGAACAACGGGAGTAGTTGTCGGGGTATTAATCTCATAACCAAACCTTCCAAATTAGGATTGCCGTGAACTCTGGGCGGCTAGGACGTTCGTCGACGGACCTTAGTGAGTTTCGTCGTGCGGCGGCTGTACTACCTCTGAGGCAACTGCGCGTGGCATTCTAAACTAGGCGAAGACGCAGGCGCAAGCCGCTTGTGATGAATCATACAATCCAACCGGTTAAAGTAATCTTGCATCGGTCCATAATTCAAGGAAAACCCGGGACGCTTCACCTGGTGGCGGCCCGGCAGCAAGCGAGACCACTATGCTATAATTGGCCGATTCGCTGAATATTCTGCGTTTTGATCGTAAGCCGAGCCAATCAGGAGGACAGAAATAGTGGCTACCGAACTGAAACGAGCAACGACCACCCTTGACCGGATTGAAGAGCTTCTGGGCGAAAATGCGCGGACGCTGCTCGATCACAAGTCGGAAACAATCAACAAGGGTCAGCTCAACCTGCCTGGCCCGGATTTCATTGATCGCGTTTGGGGCAGCTCCGACCGTTCACCAAGCGTCTTGCGCTCCTTGCAGTCACTTTTCGATAACGGTCGGCTTGCGGGAAGCGGATACCTATCCATTCTTCCCGTCGACCAGGGTATCGAGCATTCTGCCGGAGCATCCTTTGCGCCAAATCCGCAGTATTTCGATCCTGAAAACATCGTGAAGCTGGCCATCGAGGGCGGCTGCAATGCTGTGGCGTCGACGTTTGGCGTGCTAGGGGTGGTTGCGCGCAAGTATGCGCACAAAATTCCTTTCATCGTAAAGATCAATCACAACGAGCTGCTGACAGTTCCGAACAAGTTTGACCAGGTGTTATTTGGCACAGTCAAAGAAGCTCACAACCTGGGTGCCGTCGGCGTGGGTGCGACGATCTACTTTGGTTCGGAAGAATCAACCCGCCAAATAACGGAAATCAGCCGGGCTTTCGCCGAGGCGCACGAACTCGGTATGGCCACGATTCTTTGGTGCTATATACGCAACTCGGCGTTTAAGACACCGGAAGGCGATATGCACGCATCGGCGGATCTCACCGGACAGGCAAATCACCTGGGCGTTACGATTCAGGCTGACATCATCAAGCAGAAGCTTCCTGAAAGAAACGGTGGGTACCTGGCAGTGGAAAAAGCTCTTGGCAAGCCGTACGGCAAGACGAGCAAACTCGTGTATGAAAAACTCACCAGCGACAATCCGATCGATCTGGTCCGCTACCAGGTGGCCAATTGCTACATGGGCCGCTGTGGACTAATTAACTCTGGCGGAGAGTCCAAAGGCGCAAGCGACCTGGCTGAAGCGGTACGCACTGCGGTCATCAATAAGCGAGGCGGTGGCACGGGTCTCATATCCGGTCGCAAAGCCTTCCAGCGCCCGATGAACGAAGGAGTTGAGTTGCTGAACGCGATTCAGGATGTATATCTCACTCCGGAGATCACCGTGGCGTGATTCATGATCGTAACCGGAAGCGGCAGCGCCGGGCCTAAATAGTCACCTTGACGGTACACACCCCATCAGTACCGGAAGCGGTAGCGACCGGCCATACACTCTCCTTGCGGTACACCATGAGGACCGGAAGCCGTAGCGACCGGGCGAGGGCTCCAGGTGGGTGACCCCCACTCAAGTGGGCCACTACATTTAGATTCACAAACACAACGTCGCGCAAAAAACGGCGGAACACTCGCATCGAGTCCTCGGCCGGTCGCTACCGCTCCCGGTTCTGATGTGGATCTACCCGCAATCTTGTTATCATGCACCGCTCGTATATCAAATGAGCTCCGAACGGCGCTCTCGAGTGCAACCCGAAACGGCCCCAGAATCTGACATTGACCTTCTTCACGCTGTTGCGCGCGGCGATGAAGCGGCGTTAGCGCGCCTTTACGACAGATACCGTGTAATCCTTTTCGGCCTACTCGTCCGTATATTGAATAGCCGCGAAGAAGCTGAGGACATTTTGCAGGATGTATTCATTCAGGTGTGGCGGCGAGCGAAGGATTTTGATGAAAAGCGCGGCCGGCCCTTTACGTGGCTGGTTACCTTGGCGCGCAGCCGAGCTATCGATCGGCTGCGTTTGCTCGGCGCGCGTCAGCGCCTGGCGGCATCTGCGGAGCGGGCTCGGGTGGATCAGACATCTGATGCGCTTTCAGATACCATCAAGGTAGCGCAGAAAGAGACCGTCCACCGCGCTCTTGCTCAACTCCCCGATGAGCAAAGACACACTCTGGTGCTCGCTTACTTTGACGGGTTAACACAATCGGAAATAGCGTCGAAGCTGGGTGCTCCCCTCGGAACAGTCAAGACACGAATGCGGTCCGGAATGATCAAACTACGCGCTCTTTTGGGAGCGCAATTGGAAAACTTCGGATAAGCGGGGCGAGACATGACGCACGAATGCGAAGATTACAAAGAGTTGCTGGCTGCGAATGCCCTGACTGCACTGGATGCAGAGGACAGTCGTGCCCTGGATGCTCATCTTCGGACGTGTGCCGACTGCCGCTCTGAAATGGACCAGTGGGCTGAAACTGCCGCGTTTCTCGCTTTCGACGCCACACCGCTCGAGCCCTCGCCGCAGGTGCGGGAGCGGATACTCGCAAGCGTGCGCGCGGAAGGTCGAAGCGTGGAGTTATCCAGAGATGGGGCTGACGCAGCAGAATCCAGCGTTGGCCTCGGCGGTTCAAAAGTACTCCCGTTCGAACAACCTTCCAGAAACGTCTGGGCCTCGCTGGGATCATTCGGGGCAATAGCTGCTATTTTCGTACTCGCCGCTTTGATTATTTCGCTGGTTGTGCTCTGGCAGCAAAACCGCGCTACTCGAACAGAACTTGGCCGATTATCTACCGAGCTGCAGCAGACCAAAGCCCAACTCGATCACCAACTCGCTGTGGTTCAGTTGTTCACTTCTCCAGATACTCACATGGCTAAGCTTGCCGGTACGAATGTCGCACCTGATGCCCAGGCAACGCTCGCTTACGACAAAGACGGCCGTGCAATGTTGATGGCCAGGGGCTTGCCCGCGGCACCCGCCGGCAAGGCTTATCAGCTCTGGTACATCGCGGGTGGAAAGGCGATGCCAGGTAAGATGTTGACCACCGACCCTGCGGGAAATGCAATGCTGGAAGATCGGATTCCAGCTGCGGCTCTCGGCGGAGCAGTCTTCGCGGTGACTCTCGAGCCGGAAGGCGGCATGCCATCACCAACTGGAGCTATCTATCTTCGCAGTGCTGCTTGAGCTGGCGATACACATATAACCGGCAGCGAACCGCTTCCGGTTCTATACATGACCTCGCCGCGCTAAACCTGCTAAACTTTCCTATTCAAGGAAACAGGTGGGGCTGGAGGGTCATGGCGAAAAAGAAAGAACCAAGGATCGACAACATCATTTCCGACGAGACAGGTCAATTTGATCTACGTTTCATCCTCTGGCGACACTTCTGCCAGCAATACAACATTCCCGTTGAAACCTTGCCGAGCCAACTCAATGGTGAACAAAAAGAGAAATGGGAAGAACTCAAGGCCACCCGACTGCGCGGACAGAAATAGTCCGCAGATTCCACCAATTCACCGATCAATCTGTTTTTAAATCGTTCGTTTAGAAAGCAGACTTGTCTGCCGCCGCGGCGCCGTGGCACAAGTGCCCATTCTAAACGGTGCGATTGGGAAGCCTGTAGACTCCGGTAAGGAAAGGGTTGGTCCTTCTTTCCTGCCCGATTGTGGTGACGGGTCCATGCCCCGAATAAACTTCCACATCATCGCCAAGTGGCAGGAGTTTGTTCATGATCGAATCCATTAGTTGCTCTGTCGATCCGCCCGGCAGATCAGTTCTACCCACTGAACCCGCGAAGAGAACGTCGCCAACAAAAACCTTCCTTTCCCTGGCCTCGAAAAGTACAACGTGTCCCGGCGTGTGGCCGGGACAATGGATCACATCGAATTCGAGCTCGCCTACCTGATACTTCTGGCCGTCCTCCCAATAACCATCAACCTTGGGCGGTGGTTCGAAATCGAAGCCAAACGTGGGCCACTGATGGCGTGGAATGCCTATCCAGGCCGCCTGTTCGGGAAGTGCGGTGTAGATGAACTCATCAGCCTTGTGCAGCATGATCGCAGCCGCCGGTTTGAGTCTCTTGAGCGCGGTTACGCCACCAATGTGATCAAGGTGCGCGTGTGTCACTGCAATCGCTTGCAACTCGAACCCATGCTTGTCTATCGCGTTGACTATGGTCTGTGAGTCGTCACCGGGGTCGATGCAAATCGCACGCTTCGTTTTCTGGCAGCCCACAATGCGCGTGTGTTGTTGAAAAGCAGTGACAGTGAGTTCTTCAATTATCATAGGATTAACTGTTCTTAGTACTTAGTTCTTAGTTTGTCCTTTGCGCTTCCAAGTATTATCTTCATACTAAGTTCAAAGTACCAAGTACCAAGAACCGTGTTTATATGCCTATTAGTACGAAGTCAGCTCCATTAGCAGAGGTTCTGGACGCTCTGACCGTTGAAGGCGCCCCGGAATTGACCGAGCACCTGGCGGGCGACGCCTTGAGGTGTTATGCCTGCGGCCATCGCTGCCTTATCAAGGAAGGTAAACGCGGCATCTGCAAGGTGCGGTTCAACGAAGGCGGGCATTTGCGCGTGCCTGCAAACTATGTGGCTGCGCTTGCCTGCGACCCGACCGAGAAAAAGCCCTTCTTTCATGTACTGCCCGGATCCGACACTCTCACTTTTGGCATGCTGGGTTGCGATCTTCACTGCGCTTATTGTCAAAACTGGCTAACTTCACAGGCCCTGCGCGACGATACAGCGGGCACGCAGCCACAGCTGGTATCGCCGGAACGACTGGTGGCCATGGCGAAAGCCTGCGGCGCTTCGATGGTCGGCAGCAGTTATAACGAGCCATTGATCACAGCAGAATGGGCCGTTGATGTTTTTCGGAAGGCACGTCCCGCAGGTTTCCGGACCGCGTTTATCTCGAACGGCAACGCGACGGCGCAAGTGCTCGACTATCTTCGTCCCTGGACTGATTGTTACAAGATTGATTTGAAGTCAATGGGCGACAAGAACTACCGTCAGCTTGGTGGAGTCGTTGGCAACATTCTCGACACTGTAAAGATGGTACACGAGCGTGGCTTCTGGGAAGAGATTGTGACGCTGGTGATTCCGGGGTTCAACGATTCGGAAGACGAACTTAAGAGCGCAGCCGATTTCATCGCTTCGGTCTCCCCTGATATTCCCTGGCATGTGACAGCCTTTCATCAGGACTATCACATGAAGGAAAACGCAAATACGACTGCCGAGCAGTTGATGCGCGCCTGCGAGATTGGTCAGAAGGCAGGACTCAGATACATCTACGCGGGAAATCTTCCCGGCAGAGTCGGCCGCTGGGAAAACACATACTGTTCTTCGTGTGATGAGCTCCTGGTTGAACGTCATGGTTATTTGATTCGCGCGATGAGAGTCACTCCCGAGGGGAAATGCCCTTCGTGCGCGACGAGCATTCCCGGCATCTGGGCTTAACCTCTCAAGTAACCAATGCGGCTGTGCCGCTGAGATTGTGTCTCCTAAAAAAGACGGGCAGAGGGAATGTTCCCTCTGCCCTTCGAATTGTCGAAAACAAGCTTGGCGCTTACTGCCGTTTCATCATTTGGGAGTTTTCGACGCAGCGGGACTCGGTGGAGGTGGTGGAGCTGTAGGTTTCATTACTGGAGTGCCGCCATGATGGAGTAGTCCCATCCATTTTCCTTCCCGCTTCACCCAGATTGTTGAGTGCCGCTCTCCCTGCGGATTAAAGACAGGCCCTGGGCCTTTGATTGTGTACGTCACCACCGCGGCGTCGTCAATGATGTTGAGAGATTTCCAATCGCTTAAAGTCGCTTTGGACGCATCGAACATCGCCACTCCCTTTATTGTTCCAGCCCTATCGTAAACATTATCGCTTTCAACCTCGATGAAGTTGGGGGCCAGCAACTCTCCAAACGCGTCGTAGTTCTTGCTCTTAAACAAGTCCCACACTATTTTTTCGTTGGCGATCGGATCAGGACCTGTAGCGGGCGGAGGAGCGGCGGGACTAGCAGCTGGCGACGCTGCAGCTTTGGCCGGCGCACCCGGCTTGGCCGGCGGCATTGGAGGTTTTACTTGACACTCCTGATGATAAACAGCCAGCCATTTGCCTCCTCGATTGACCCAGGCTGAACTCGCACGTGCAGTCTCCAGCGGCAATTCCTTTCCCTGATATTTTCCCTTGGCTGCAACCTTGTAAACTACAACAAAGGCGTCCTTGTCTATCGGGAGGTATTTCCAATCACTGAAGTTAATCTCGGACGGTTCGTATTGCTTTACGCCGTCTACTGATGTGGCCTTGTCCGCCACTCCTTCAGGTCGAACCTCCAGCTGATCCGCCGCCAGCATGGCGGCGAAGCCGTCGTAGTCCTTATTCTTAATTGTTTCCCAGATCGCTTTTTCTTTGGCGATTGCATCGGCCTCAGTCATGGCCGGAGCAGTCGGGGCAGCGGCGGAATTTGTATTGGCGGTTGAGGTTGTTTCGCGATTCGCTGGCGGCGCTGTACAGGCAGCGGCCATTATTAACAGAGAGACTATTACAACGATCTTCTTCATGGATCTACTCCTGAGTTTATTGGCAGAGCGAGTGCGTTGTATTCCAACCGCAACCGCACAATTAGTCAAGGAAAGTTGGAGATCCGAACCTTGACACTTCAACATACACACAAGCCCAAGACTGACGAAGCGAACAAGGCCTTGCGTCGATCACAATCCGGTCAGCAATACGATGGCCCCGCCGGAGAACACACTACCTGCTCCTCTACTGATCAGCGACTACTGCGGTGGCCTTGGAGTTGGTGACACTCTTAGTCTCGGCGGCACAATTATCGGCGGCAATGGTCTGATCCTCGGCGAAGCAGTCGCGGCGGGCGAGGCCGCCACTGTCGGTGTTGGCTTTGACGCAGGCGAAGGCGATGCGGCCGCTCCAGCTTCCCTGATTGGAGTGGAGGCCCCGGCTACCAACTTCCATTCTCCGTTACGCCGTGCGAACGTATCAACGAAACGATATTGGCCACTAATGTCCATGGTTTTGCCATCGGGCATTCTATATTTCCCGTTCTTAACAACACTGCGGCCGCTCACCGTCGCGGCGTCCTTGTTGAGGACAATTACTTTGAGGTCCATCACCTCCCAAGAGTCCGCCGTCAGTGCCCCACTCTCTATGTCTCTGACATCCGTCGCCTTATCTCCCACGGAGCCATCTGGATAGACAAATACCCCATTGTCAGCTTCGACTCGCTTAACGGCGTCGACATCCTTTTCTTTGATAACTCGGGGCCAGTCGTTTTCAATCCGCATCAACTCTGTCTCGATTGCTGCAGCGTCGATAGTTTCCGTTGCCGGACTCGGCGTCGTGGCCACAGTATTCGTATTTTCAGCAGCCTTCTGGCAACCGCTTAAGAGCACTATGGAAAAGGCTAGCGACAGGGCGAGTAAGGAACTTATTCTCTTCATGGTCACACTCCTTTGATTGGGGACGCTCAATAGAATCAGGTGTGGAACGAGCATGCTGCTTCTATGACAAATTGTCGTAGGAGTCAATGGTTAATGCGATCTTCCCTGCCTTGCCCGAAGCCGAAGCTAGGGCCGATTTTCGCGGGATCTTGCCGAAATTCGAATCAGCGGGCCGAAAGGGCATTGACATAGCGATTTGTTGGCGATATTGTGCGCCTTTGTTGAACTGGTGAAACCTCCGGCAACTCAGCGTTCGCCTCCTGCGAATACCAGCTGACGCCACCTAAACCAAAATTTCTTCGAGAGGAGAAATGCCATGAGCCCACTTACCAAGAAATTGTTCCGATCGTCAGGCTCACCTGTATTCACTCTAGTCATCGCCATGGCTTGCTTGTTGTTTGCCTTCAGCAGCGCAAGCGCCCAAACGACAAGAAGAGTTGCCGCACAGCCACCGGGCGACGAAGAGTTAGGTTTGTTCCATGACTATCGTGGCGTGCAACTTGGGATGACTGCGGATGAGGTGCGCAAGAAACTTGGCGATCCAAAAGATAAGAGTGACGAACAAGACTTCTTCATCTTTAACGAAACCGAGACTGCGCAAATCGTCTACGACAAGACGCACAAAGTAATAACCATTTCGGCCGACTTCCTTACTGCCGGCGACAAGGTGCCAACGGCTAAACAAGTCTTTGGCGGTGAGGTTGTTGAAGCCAAGGCTGATGGCTCGATGTACAAGATGGTGCGCTTTCCAAAGGCTGGTTACTGGCTTTCCTACAATCGCACCGGGGGCAGTTCACCACTAACCACCGTTACCCTACAGAAGATTCAGTAACGACGCTCACCTCAAAGAGTTCGTTAACTCCACACGGCTGAGATCACGTGCTTTCTGATTCTCACAGACGAACCAGGGTCATTCGACTCTGGTTCGAGGAAAGGATGTGTTGCTATGAAAGATAAATCGACAAGGGAAATCGAACGTAGGGGGTTTCTTAAGGATGTTTGCGCTGGCGCTCTTGCAACCACCGTTTTCAGCACGAGCTTAAAAACGAGTGTCCGAGCGAACACACCTATGGGCGAACAATCGGACTGGCGCTGGTGCAGTAAGTGTCAGGGATTATTTTTTGGCGGACATAGGACTCAGGGGAAATGCCCGGCGGGCGGGATGCATACCAAAACAGGCAGCGGAAACTATACTCTAGTACAGGATGCTCCCGATGACCCGGGCCAAAAAAACTGGCGCTGGTGTTATAGATGCGAGGGATTATATTTTGCCGGACATGCTACCCAGGGAAAATGTCCGGCAGGCGGACCACACAGCCCATCGAGCAGCGGAAACTATAGCCTGATAAGCAATACGCCCAGTGGGTCTGGGCAGGACAATTGGCGATGGTGTCCTGTATGCGAAGGCTTGTATTTCGCTGGCAATCTACCTTACAGAGGGGTCTGTCCGGGGGGCGGAGAACATGGTGCCAGTGGAAACTATCGATTGAACATGGGTTAAAACCGACATTGCCAAAACCTCTTAACGAGAGTCGCGGGGCGCGCCAGAATGTTGAGCACCCCGCGATTTTTCTGGGCTAGACGGTTACACGACCCGCACGTATGCTACTTCTTGATGCAATTAACCGACCTACCCAGCAATGCTGCGACTGTAACCGATTCTTCGCAAGCGTTTGACGTACGCGAAATCTCGCGTCGAATCAAAGCGCGAGCCCTTGCTGAAGGATTTGAGAAGGTTGGCATTGTTCCAGCTCAAGCCCTCAGTGACGAAAGCAATCGATTAATGCAATGGCTGGCGCGTGGCTACCATGGCGAGATGGGCTGGATGGCCCGCTCTCCCGAGGTCCGCGCCGATCCACGCAAATTGTTCCCTGCGGCGCGCTCGATCGTAGTCGTTGCAAAAAACTACTACACACCCGACAGGCACGAGAACGATCCAGCCATGGGCAAGGTATCTCGCTATGCGTGGGGCGATGACTACCACGAAGTCGTAGGGGAAAAACTCCGATCCGTTCTGTCATGGACTAAAGAAGATATTCCCCAGGCAGAAGGAAAAGTCTGTGTTGATATTCAGCCCGTAATGGATAAAGCCTGGGCCGTGCGCGCCGGTCTCGGCTGGATTGGGAAACACACCAATCTCATTACACCTGAATTTGGTTCCTGGGTCTTCATAGGCGAGTTGCTTTTGAGCATTGAACTCGAATATGACGATGAAGTCATAGCTGACCACTGCGGCAGTTGTACGCTTTGCATCGATGCCTGCCCCACCAGCGCCATTACTGAACCTTACTTACTGGATTCAAACAAGTGTATCTCCTACGCGACAATCGAATTGCGTGATGCGGAACTTCCGCGTGACATAGTTGAGAATCTTGATGGCTGGCTCTACGGCTGCGATATCTGTCAGGACGTTTGCCCCTGGAATCGTTTCGAGCAAATCACTGACGAGCCTCGCTTTCAACCCCGCGAAGGAAATGTCAACTTTCTTCTAACAGAGGCGATCGATTTGACGCCTGAAAGCTACGCTGAGCGCTTTCGCAATAGTGCGATGAAGCGAACAAAACTCTCCGGTCTGAAACGCAATGCGCGCGCCTTACAGAACAGGGAGCGGTAGCGACCTGATGCTACACTCAACTACAATATTCCACTAGGTCAGTTGGTTCCTCCGTCACCTCACGTTTGTCACAACTCGCTACTTGGTTTATCGTCAGGCAGAACAAAATCCTAACTTTCATCGAGGCTCAATAAATGAAGCTGCTGACCTTTTTTCTGATTGGGTTTGCCCTGACGCTAGTTTCCTTTGATTCAATCCATGCGCAGGAACCGAAAACTCCTGCCGATCTGCAACGCCTGGCCGCCGACTATTACAACTGGCGCAATCAAAATTATCCCGTCGCCTCAAGCGACGCCGGCCTGCACACCTGGGACAACAAGCTGACTGACTATGCGCTTTCCGCTGTGCTTATGCGACGGCTGCACGTAAAAGAAGTTCTGGCTAAGGTGCGGGCCATGCAAACGGCAAACTGGAACAAAGACGATCGCATTGATTGGCTGTTATTTCGTTCGCAGCTCGATGGCGTGGATTTTTTCAACCGCGTGATCGACTTCGAAGCGAGTGATCCCCAGACTTATGTCAACGAATGCAGCAACGGCATCTTCTCGCTACTGAAGAAGGACTACGACACGCCACGCAACCGCGCGCTCGCCGCCACCGCACGACTCAAACAGATGCCTTTCGTAATTGAACAAGGTAAGGGCAATCTGACTAAACCGGTGCGGCTCTACGCCGAACTCGCTATGGACTCCGCTCGATCAATAGATAGTCTCTTCACCGACAGCCTAATGACGCTCGCCAAAGATCTTTCGCCGTCCGAGCGTAATGATCTGGTGAAGGCGCGCGATGCGGCACTGGTCTCCATTCACGGCTTTGCCGACTGGTTGGAGAAACGCCTGCCGGGAATGGTGCCCTTCAAACCGATGGGCGAAGAGAACTATAACTATCTATTGAAGAATGTTTACCTGCTGCCGCTCGATGCCAAGCAGGTTGAGATGCTGGGCCAGGCGGAGCTCGGGCGTTACCGCGCGCTCGAGTCATGGTTGCCTGATCCTTCTTTGGCCGATCCAAATCCCGCGCGCAGTGCAAACGTGCCGAAAGATCAGCAAGCGTTTTTGAAAGCCTACGAAAGCCGCGAGGCTGAGATGATCGACTTTCTCAAGTCGAATCGCCTCGTTACTATGCCTGCTTACCTGGGGCGGTTCGAGATTCGCCAACTTCCTGAAGCGTTCAAGCCCACCAGTCCCGGCGGTTTCATGAATGCGCCCGGCGTTTATGATAAGGACGCTAGCGGTTTCTACTTCATTCCAACCTACAATCCCCAGTCCAAGAACTTTTACATTCGTGCGGCGATCGAAGACCCCAGGCCGATCCTCGGTCACGAAGGAATTCCCGGTCACTTCCTGCAACTCTCAATCGCCAACCATTTGCGCGATGAAGTCCGGCGCCAGCATTCCGATAACATTTTCATCGAGGGCTGGGCGCTCTACGGTGAAGAGATGTTGATGCGCACCGGCCTTTATCCAAACAACACGCCCGGACAGGCACAGGTGCTTCGTCTTTCACGCTATCGCGCCGCGCGTATCGGCGTCGATGTGAATTTGCACACGGGCAAATGGACTTTCGATCAGGCCGTAAACTATTTCATGGAAGCTGGCGGTTTGGACCGCGAGTCGGCGACAGGCGAAGCGGCCGGAGCGGCGGCGAATCCGACGCAAAAGATCACCTACATGGTTGGCAAGTGGCAGATCATGCGCTTGCTGGGCAAGTATCGCGACAAACAGGGAGCAAACTTTCGCCTGGGCCAGTTTCACGATGACTTAATCAAAAATGGCAGCCTGCCGCTTTCGATAGTTGAGTGGATCCTCTTGGATGATTCCTCGTCACTCGATCAGGCACTACGCTGAAAAAGTTGCATGACCGGAATATTTGGCTGGAGGGTAAGGAATGTTCCAGGTTATTAACTCGGCCAAACGAATCTCAGCCCTGATTCTCGTGCTCGTGTTCACGCAATCGCTGGCACTGTCTGCTGGCTCGGTGCGGGAATACCGCCGTGCTCACGAGCATGAGATCCTCAAAGAGTTCATGGAGTTTCTCGCCCTTCCTAATGTTGCTGATGACCGAGAAAACATTCGCCGCAACGCCGCTACCCTCGTCTCCATGATGCAGCGCCGAAAGCTGCAGCCGAGACTGCTCGAGGCCTCAGACCCAGCCGCGCCTCCAGTGGTTTTTGGAGAATGGAAGACACCAGGCGCCACTCGCACGCTTATCTTCTACGCGCATTACGATGGTCAACCAACGGATCCCCGCAAGTGGAGTGGGAGTTTGCCCTGGCAACCCGTGCTGCGCTCCGCCGCACTGGAGGCGGGTGGACAAAATCTGCCGGTACCCACGTCAAATGAGGCTATTAATCCGGAGTGGCGTCTCTATGCCCGTTCGGCTGCGGATGATAAGGCTGGTGTAGTGGCGATCCTGTCGGCTTTCGATGCTTTGATTGCTTCGGGTCTCAAGCTGACATCCAATCTCAAGTTTTTCTTTGAAGGAGAAGAAGAGGCGGGCTCGCCTCACTTGGCGGACATACTCCGACTGAATAAGGAACTGCTGCAAAGCGATGCCTGGATCATATGCGATGGTCCAGTTCACCAATCCGGACGTAAGCAGGTCGTCTTCGGCGTGCGTGGTGATACGAACATAGACGTAACCGTTTATGGAGCGAAGCGTCCGCTTCACAGCGGTCATTATGGAAACTGGGCGCCAAACCCCGCGCTTACGCTTGTGAAGCTGCTAGCCTCCATGAAGGATGACTCCGGGCGCGTGCGGATCGCCGGGTGGTACGACGACGTCGATCCTCTTGGCGAAGCTGAGCGCGAGGCTATTGCTGCGGCACCCCAGTACGATGACACGCTGCGAATCCAATTGGGACTAGCGCGCACCGAGAGCCCAGGGAAGAGTTTGTTGGAATTGATTAACGAGCCGTCGCTAAACATCAACGGCATAAGCAGCGGTGACGTAGGCGCACTGGCACGCAATATCATCCCTACCACCGCGTCAACTGTTCTGGACCTGCGCTTAGTCAAAAGCATCGACCACCGCCGCCAGGTACAGCGACTC
>DATBRN010000401.1:0-10128 GCA_036560225.1 Pyrinomonadaceae bacterium
TGGCTGGTCACGCCTGCGTTCATCAATGAGGCGAAGCTAACCGGGGCGTGGGTTGCACAACGCATTCCTCCTGCAGGCGATCTCTGGAAACGCGAAACCTACGGTTTCCAATTTCAGCAACTCTTTACCGGCGGCGGGCGATTCGAAAACTCTATTCCCGACACAACCATTAGCGGCTTCGCAAGCTTCTTCGGTGCGGCTCGCTCATTAGTTTCTCCAACCACCGATATTACCGCCGGCGATACGATTACTTACGTGAGGGGCAATCACACTCTCAAGACCGGCGTCACCGTCACCCGCAACCGCATCGACCAAAACGCGCGCACCACTTATGCGGGGCAGGTCGATTTCAACACCGGCGGCAATACTCGCACATCCAACAACTCCTTTGCTGACGCACTCCTCGGAAACTTCCGTACCTACAGCGAACAGGCCCTCGACCCCGTAGGATTCTTCCGCTTCTCACAATACGAGGCGTTCTTAGCCGACAGCTGGCGGGCTAGTCCGAAGCTTAGTCTGGAGCTAGGCGTCAGATTTCAATATGGCACACCGATTTACACGCAGGCCAACAACCTCGCTAATTTCGATCCCGCACTTTACAACCCGGCTAATGCTGTAACTATCTTCGCCACCGGCGCTAATGCCGGCAATATCGACACTTCCCGCGGCGGCAATCGTTTCAATGGATTGATCCGCGCCGGCATGGGTGTACCGGCTGAGGAATTGGGACGTGTTCCCGGAGGTGACAGTGCCACAGTTCTGGCAGTGCCGTCGGGCGCACCGCGCGGGCTTTACGCACAAAACCAGTATCTAATGCCGCGCGTCGGTTTTGCGTTCACGCCTTTTAACGACAACAAGACAGCAATCCGAGGCGGCTTCGGCATGTACTACGACCGCGTAGAAGGCAACCTGATCTTTCCTTCGCTAAGCAATCCGCCCTACGCGCCCAGCGCCCAGTTCACTAACGCCAATCTAAGTAATATCAGTGGCGGAACCTCTGCGGTGACACCCTGGGCCCAAATCAATGCGATAGATCCGCATCTCGACACACCTTACACGATGAGCTACAGCTTGAGCGTGCAGCGCGAGCTGCCGTTCGGTATTTTCGCGGAAGCAGCGTACGTGGGGAACCTGGGACGACACTTGATTCGCCAGCCAGATATCAACCAGCCGACTTTCGACGCCCTGAGGGCGAACCTTCCTCCCAGCGGTCCAAACGTCAACATCAACGCCCTGCGGCCTTATAAGGGTTACACGGCCATCCGCACGCGCATGAGCGATGCGACATCGAACTATCACGCCATGCAACTTTATGCAGCCAAGCGCAAGGGCGACATTCTCGCGACGGTGGCCTACACCTGGTCTAAAGTCCTGACCGATGCGAGCGGTTTTAACGATAACCCCGAGGATCCGTTCAACCGCAAATTTAACTACGGTCCGGCAACATTCGATCGACGGCACGTCTTCGCCGCTACATATACATACACGGTGAAAATGTTTAGTCGGAGCACTGGCTTTGTCAAAGCTGTGTTTGATGGTTATGAGATAAGCGGCGTCACTCGTTTGCAGTCAGGCCCGTATAGTACCGTTACAGCCACCAGCGCTGGAACCGCCTCCGCCCTCGGAAACCGCCGCGCAGACTGCCTCGGCGGCGACGGACTATTCCCCAACGGCAAGCGTGGACCAAACAACTGGGCTGACCGGACAGCATTTGCGGCCGCGCCGGAGAGCCGGAGAGGTACCTGCGGAGCTGGCACGCTGCTGGGTCCGGGCTCACAGACCTGGGACTTTTCTCTTCGCAGACGGGTGGCTCTAAACGAGAGATTCAAACTGCAGCTTCAGGCTGACATCTTCAATGCTTTTAACCGCGCGAATTTCCGCGACCTTGAAAACAACCTGAATAATGCGGGATTCGGCACTGTCGGGACCACGGGACCGCCGCGCAACGTTCAGTTTGGTTTGAAACTGACTTTCTGAAAGGAACACCACGCGGAACATTTGCTGCTTGGGGAATTTTGCTACTTGGGGGAATTCGCAGCTCAGGTGGATTTTTCAACTTGAGGAAAATCGCAGGTTGGCAAGGTGGGCCTAGCGCCCCAGCGGGGCTGCCCCGCTGGGGACCCTGCCTCGCCCCCGCTCAAGATCCGAATCCACTCAAGATTGAGCAGCTCAAAAACTTTCCTGCGGTAAAATTGTCCTTTAATATGAATCAATACCTCGCCTTGAAGCTGGGACAAACGAAATTCGCGGTCGTGGCCGCATCTCTCGTTACCGGTTTGATGTGTGCTTTGCCAACGGCACGCAGCGCTGGACCATCGGCGCCAACGCCGCCGGCTATCGCTGACCCGCTAATGGTCACCACTGCCTCGCTGCATTCAGAGGTAAATGATTTTCTCGGCAAAGAACTCGCCGCCCATTTGGGAGACATTAAGACCCTCGATCCTCCGCCAGATCGCGTGATCGGTGCTTTGACGACCGGAGAGTTTTCCTGGGGTACATTTATGCGCGCTCTCGCTGCCTATGCCGAGACAACTGGAACGCGCGAGCTAGCCGGCCGCGACCTGGCGAAGTGGGTGGGCAAGATGGGGCTCATCGAAGCAAAGGGTGGCGGCAAGGCGTTCTCCCAACTTTATGCAGCCCTCGCGCTGCGACATTTTGGCCGCGATTTAAAGACGAACCCACTCTGGCAAAGTCTTTCACCCGAAGAACAAACAGCGTGGCGTTCACTACTCAACCCGGAACGCTTTTACGATCCACGCACAAACAAAGTTATTAACCTTGCGGAAAACTATCTCGGCGTCGCAGCAAGAATTGCCAGCATCGATTACCAATTGGGTGTATCCACTGACCGCAATTTTCTTGACCGGCTGCTTGACCGGGCTGCGGTTCCCTTCACCAGTGGCGCAATCTATGCCGACGATGCTCCGCCCACCGGCCGCTACGATCGCTACTCAAACGAGTATGCTCGTTACGTTTGGGAGGCGGCAGAAGAAGCCGGCCGCAAAGACCTGCTGGAAAAGTTGCGACCTTCGCTGCAGAGACAGATGCGTCTCTGGTGGGACTTAGTATCCGAAGATGGTTATGGCTATAACTGGGGCCGCAGTCAGGGTATTGTCAGTTATTTGGACACGCCTGAGATTGCCGGTTTTCTCGCGGCGCATCCAGAATTTCGACCGGCCTCACTGGCCGATATCGCCGCCCACTATTTTCAGGCCTGGCGTTACCTCCGAAACGATTATCGCGACGATGTCCACCTTCTTTCTCTCTTTGCCTTCGGCCGTGGCAATTATGCGTATATAACTCGCGAACGCGAGTGGCAGCAGACGACGGGTCTCTTTGGCAAACTTGCCAATTCGCACACGCGCCTGATGGGTGCGCTTGAACGAGAGGGCGTCACATCTTTTCCCGCCGTTCCCACTCTGGCCCATGTCGCGCGCTTCGAATTCTTTCGCCAAACCCCTGAACGCTCGGCTGGCGTTTGGCTTGTTCGCCAGGGTGCATTGCGTTTTGCGTTACCGATTACCACTGGGACCAAGCCAGGCGTTGCCGACTATCTTCCCGCGCCTCATGGTTTGCCGGGATTCGGCGCGCCGGTCGAACAAGTCTATCCAGCCCTGACGCCCTTCATTGAACTGGACGATGGCCGCATAATTATTGCCACCGATGGCGCTGACGTAATTGATCCATCAGCAGACGGTCAAACATTGCGCCTTCGCTGGAATCGCTGGGCCGTTCAGGGTGGTAAGCCTGGTGAGTTGCTGGATGTAGGGCTGACCAGCGAGGTCGTCTGGCGCATCGAAAAAGATACGCTAACGCGTGAAGAGACGATTACTGCAAAACAGCCGGTCAATATTCGGCGTTGGTGGCTGACGGTGCCTTCTACTTATGCAAACGTGGAAACAGACTTCGATCACAACACGCGTATCGATCGCTTCACTTCCGCGAATGGAAGGCTCGAAGTCAGAATGATCTCAGCGAGTTTTCCGCTGGCGACTCGGATTCTTGCGACTGGCGACAGTCCGCTCGGACGCGGCGTGCGCGGAGCCATTCCTTTACATCTCGTGTTCGACGCAAATAACTTGCGTGGGGTGCAACCGGGTAAACCGTTGCGCTCCAAACTGGCGCTGACAGTCAATTCAGAGTCAAAATCAGAAGCCTCGCATCAATGATTAAGAATTAGAGGGAGAATATTTATGGCGCAAGAACTAGCTCCAATCAACATTACGCCCGAGACCTGCTTCGTGCCTGCTACGCATAAAGGCAAAGGGCGGCGCATCGCAGTTGCTCCTGGCGACACTGCCGCGCGTTACTTACACTACGGTCGAATCACGCTCGACGCTAACGACGCACCGGTCAGTTTCCAGAACAACGATCACGAAACCGCGCTTATTTGTCTTAATGGCGCAGCAAAAGTTTCCACCGCCGGTCAAACGTTCGAGCTCACGCGCTACGATTCTGTATACGTTCCACGCGACTCGAGTATCGACGTTCAGGCGAATGGCAGCGAAGGCTGCGATCTGGCGGAGATTTCAGCGCCCGTGGACCGGCGTTATCCGGTGCAATTCGTAGCCTTTTCAGAAATTAGGAAAAACCCAAAGCTGCATCTCATCGCGGGGAAGCCGCCGGCCGAACGGGACTTGAATGTTCTGATCGGAGCGAATGTAGAAGCGGGGAGGATCATGGCAGGCGTTACCTTCTCGAGTCCGGGTAACTGGACCTCATGGCCTCCGCACGAACATGGTCGAATGCTTGAAGAAGCCTACCTCTTCATCGATATGCCGGCTCCTTCTTTCGGTGTGCAGTTTGTTTACACAAATCCCGAGAAACCGGAACTAGTACAAGTAGTACGCGAAGGCGACTGTGTGCTAATGCCTAGAGGTTATCACCCCAATGTTGCCGCGCCTGGCGGACAGATCAACTTCTTGTGGATGATGGCGGCAATGCGCGAGGGCGACGACAGGCAGTATGGCGTTGTCAATGTCCAACCTGAGTACGCTGCGCTTGGATCGGGTCTAGAAGGCGCGCGAGGAAAATAACAGCATGTCCACTATTCCCCAAAACAAGATTGACGAGCCTTCGAGTGTCGTCGCGCGAGCACAACACCTGAACTGGTCGAGTATTCCGATCGAGCACGTTGCCGAAGGTATTCAGCGGCAGATGGTGGTTGGGGAAGGTCTGATGATTTGCCGTTTTCGCTTCGCGCCTTTTCTCGTCACGCCCGAACATGAACATCCACATGAACAGATGTCGATAGTTGTCAGTGGACGTGTGCGGTTCTTCGTCGAGGGGACTGAGCGCATCGCGGTTCCTGGTGACGTGCTCCATTTTCCGTCGGGTTGCTGGCATGGCGCGACGATGATGGACGAAGAAGTTGTGCTGCTTGATATTTTCTCTCCCGTGCGCGAAGACTTTCTCAGCTAAGCAGTGGAGCCGAATTGAGTATTAGCTTCAGGAACTTTTGATCAAGTGGGCTTGTGTGTTGTCAAAACAGCGGGGGCAAGCCCACCTTCCCCACCCTGAGGTTATTAGGGTTGAGTTGTTGAATCCAGATCGAAAGCCTTTCAACCTTGAAGCAAAGAATCAATTTGAGAACCTCGGGGTCAGGAAGGTGGGCTTGCCCCCGCTGGTTCGATTGTCGCAACGTTTGACCAATAATACTGATTCGCGAAGGGTTGGATTAATGATCAATAAGGGCAGCGTTGCAGCAACGACCAGACCGGCGGATTCTGTGGTCGCTGGCCTGGCTGAATCAAACGCGGTTGATACGAGCACTGCGCGCATTGGCAATTTCCGCTGGTCCATCTGCGCTTTACTCTTTTTTGCGGCAACAATCAACTATATAGATCGCCAGGTAATCGGTATTCTCAAGCCGACGTTGCAGGGACAACTGGGTTGGAGCGAGAGTGATTACGGCTGGATCGTCTTTGCTTTTCAAACTGCCTACGCGATAGGCATGCTGCTCGTTGGCCGTTTGATGGATCGACTGGGCACGCGCAAAGGGTTTTCACTCTCCGTGGTGTTCTGGAGCGTTGCCGCGATGGCCCACGCTTTCGCCAGCTCTGCCCTCGGGTTTGGCGTAGCTCGATTTGCACTGGGACTCGGTGAGTCGGGCAATTTTCCGGCTTCAATCAAAACCGTCGCCGAATGGTTTCCCAAGAAAGAACGTGCGCTGGCGACGGGAATCTTTAATTCCGGAACAAACGTTGGCGCGCTGATTACGCCTCTTGTCGTCCCTTGGATCACGCTTTCCTTTGGCTGGCGCTGGGCGTTCATAGCAACCGGCGCGCTGGGATTCATCTGGCTTGTCGCCTGGCTCGTACTTTATTACACGCCCGAGAGTCATCCGCGCCTGCAAGCGCGCGAACGCGCCCATATCCAAAGCGATCCTCCGGAAGCGCTGGAAAAGATTCCCTGGGTGCGTCTGGTTCCACACCGGCAGACGTGGGCTTTTGCGATCGGCAAGTTTCTCACCGATCCGATTTGGTGGCTTTACCTTTTTTGGCTGCCCGATTTCTTCAGCAAGTCCCACGGACTGAATCTGAAAACCATCGGACTTCCGTTGGTGACTGTCTATATTGCCGCCGATGTAGGAAGTATTGGGGGTGGTTGGCTGTCCTCAAGTTTGATCAAGCGTGGCTGGGGCATTAACGCCGCTCGTAAAACGGCGATGCTGGTCTGTGCGCTGTGTGTAGTGCCGGTTGCGTTTGCGCCGCGAATACCCGGATTATGGTCCGCCGTCGCCTTGATCAGTATCGCAGCGGCCGCGCATCAGGGGTGGAGTGCAAACCTTTTCACGTTGACTTCGGACATGTTCCCTCGCCGAGCGGTGGGTTCCGTCGTCGGCATAGGCGGCATGGCGGGGGCGATCGGTGGTATGTTAATCGCGCGCGTCGTCGCCGAGATACTTCAGCGTACCGGCAGTTATGTGCCGATCTTTGTTATTGCCTGTTCGGCCTATCTGGTCGCATTACTTCTCATGCAGCTACTAACACCACGGCTCGAACCTGCTCGGATCGACGTGTAAACCAGAAGCCAGGCGGCAACCTCCGAAGTGATCCTCGATAAATTCAAGCTGGACGATAGAGTTGCACTAGTGACCGGCGCCTCGGCTGGACTGGGCGCGGCAATCGCGGTTGCCCTGGCAGAGGCCGGAGCGAACATTGTCGCGCACGGAAACTCGCGCGAGCCCAGCAAAACCTGCGCCACTATTAAGGACTGCGGACGCCGCAGTCTTGCAGTTCGGGGCGATCTCGCCGATAAATCTGTACCGCAAAAATTGATCGCTGAGACACTGGACGAGTTTGGACGTTTGGATATTCTCATCAACAATGCCGGCACTATTCGGCGCGCTCCAGCTGTTGACTACAGCGAGGAAGATTGGTCCACGGTGATCGAGGTTAACCTCTCAAGTGTCTTTCGCCTCTCCCAGCTGGCCGGCAAACATATGATCGAAGCGGGACGTGGCGGAAAGATTGTCAACATTGCTTCATTGCTTTCATTTCAGGGAGGGATTACAGTCCCCGCTTATGCCGCGTCGAAGGGGGGCGTGGCGCAGTTGACGAAAGCTCTGGCCAACGAGTGGTCGAAACATAAGATCAATGTCAACGCAATCGCGCCTGGTTACATGCGAACTGACAACACTGCCGCGCTTCAGGCAGACGAGACGCGCAACCGCCAAATTCTTGAAAGAATACCTGCCGGACGCTGGGGCGAACCCGAAGACCTTGCAGGGGCGGCAGTCTTTCTGTCATCTGCGGCGAGCGATTACATAAACGGCCATGTGCTGGTCGTCGATGGCGGCTGGCTGGGAAGATGAAAAACGCGCCAACGAAAGCATGAAGTATTAGATAGTTCTGGCATGACAACTGAGATCGCGGAAAAGGTCGATCGAATTGTTCAGATGCTTGGCGCCGAGAATTTGGGAGGCGTGCTTCTCAATTCGCAACACAATTTTTCCTGGCTGACAGCCGGGGGCACCAATGGCATTGATCTTACCCGCGACGCCGGGACAGCCGGGCTGCTGGTACGTGGCGACGGAAAATGTTTTCTGTTGGCCAACCGTATCGAGATGCCGCGACTCCTCGCCGAAGAGGTCTCCAAAAGCGATTTCGAACCGGTCGAATTTGCCTGGGAGGATGAACAGTCGTCAGCCACGTATCTGACAGACAAAGCACTCGAGCTACTTGACCACGGCGCTGTTCTCGGTTCAGACCTTCCTCTCAACAACAAAGCGCGCAAGGTTGAAGCGGCAGTCGCGCGTTGCAGATTTCAGCTAACCGAGCCCGAGTTGGAGAGATTTCGGCGTCTCGGGCGTGATGCAGGGCAATCTATCAGTGAAGTAGCCAGAACTGCGGTGCCAGGCCAAACTGAGCGGGAAGTGGCTGCTCAGGCTGCCAATGCGCTTGCGGCCCACGGAGCGTACGCAGTTGTGAACCTGGTTGCCGCTGATGAGCGAATTAGCAGCTTTCGCCATCCCGTTCCCACGGACCTCAGATGGAAAAAGATTTTGATGATTGTGGTGTGCGCGAGGCGTGAAGGCTTGATTGCCTCGCTCACACGCATAGTGTCCAGCGGAAGCGTTCCCGATGAACTGCGTCGCCGTACAGTCGCCGCCGCACGAGTTAATGCGCGACTCCTTGCGGCCACAAAGCCGGGTGCAAACGCGGCTGAGTTATATGAACTGATAGCGCGAGCTTATGCGGATGAGGGTTTCCCGGGTGAAGAGCATCTTCATCATCAGGGCGGTGCCTGCGGCTATCGGACCAGGGACTGGGTGGCTCATCCGCTATCAGCACAGAGGGTTTGCGTCAACCAGGCGTTCGCGTGGAATCCTACAGTGACGGGTACTAAAGTTGAGGAGACTTGCATTGCTTTGGCTGACGGAGTGGAATTGATCACGACCACCTCGGATTGGCCTCAGATACTTGTTGAGGTTGATGGCCGGTCGTACCAAGCACCTGATGTCCTCTCGATTTGAACCAGTTTTTGATCCTTATGACGGAACCACTAAAACTTAAGTCGTTTGACTCCTGTACCTGGGACTGCGTGAGCCTGGGCGAAGTGATGCTCCGGCTGGATCCCGGCGACGAACGCATTCACACCACGCGGAGCTTCCGAGTGTGGGAAGGTGGCGGAGAATACAACGTCGTACGGGGGCTGAAACGCTGCTTCAATCTTAACACCGCGATTGTTACTGCCCTGGCCGACAATTCGGTTGGACGATTAGTGCAGGATCTAATCAATCAGGGTGGTGTGAACCAGTCACACGTTAAGTGGGTCAAGTTTGACGGAGTGGGTCGGACTGTGCGCAACGGCTTAAACTTTACTGAGCGTGGTTTTGGTATTCGGGCGGCCTTGGGATGTTCTGATCGAGGCCATACAGCTATTTCGCAGCTAAAACCAGGCGAAATAAATTGGAAGAAGATCTTCTCAGAAGAAGGCTCGCGTTGGTTTCACACCGGAGGCATCTTCGCTGCGTTATCCGAAACAACTCCACTTGTCGCGAAAGAAGCTATGATGGCGGCTAGAGAAAGTGGAACTATTGTTTCTTATGATTTGAACTACCGTGCGTCGCTCTGGCAATCAATTGGCGGCCAGGCACGTGCCCGAGAAGTTAATCGTGAACTCGCGCCGCTGGTTGATGTGATGCTTGGCAATGAAGAAGACTTTACCGCCGCCCTCGGTTTCGAAGTTGAGGGATTGGATGAGCATCATTCAAAACTCGAAGTCAAGAATTTCCAGCGCATGATTGAAAAGGCTGTAAAGGAGTTCCCTAATCTCAAAGTGGTCGCTACGACTCTGCGCAACGCGAAGACTGCAACACGCAATGATTGGGGCGCGGTCTGTTATTACGAAGGCGTGCTCTATCAGGCGACACCACGTGAAGATCTGGAGATCTACGACCGCATTGGCGGGGGTGACTCGTTCGCGTCCGGCTTGATCTACGGCTTTCTGGAAAATAAAGGGCCACATTGGGCCGTTGAATGTGGTGCGGCACACGGCGCTCTGGCGATGACCACTCCTGGAGATACGACGACGGCTACGCTCGCGGAAGTTGAACGCGTGATGAAAGGTGGAACTGCGCGTGTGGCGCGCTAGACTTCGATGGCAAAGGCTGAGGTCCTAAAA
>DATBRN010000402.1:0-28581 GCA_036560225.1 Pyrinomonadaceae bacterium
ACCGGAGTCAAACCCGCAGCCCTAGCTCCCATGACATCCGCTCGATACTCGTTGCCAACATACAAAACCGTTTGCGTTGAGGCCGACAGAGAGAGGCGATCAAGAGCGAGATGAAAAATCGCCGGATCAGGTTTCTCGACTCCAGCGACTTGAGAGGGAATGATGGCGGCGAAATACTGTCGTATACCCAGCTCTTCGGTTAGCGACTCCAAATCCGAACCCCAATTTGCTACCAGCGCTAAAGGTAGGCCGTGCCCGCTCAAGCGTTGCAGCACGTCCGGCACGTCCTCGATCAACTTCCAACGCTTGTTTAGTTTGAAATGAGTCGCCAGAGCCGGCGCCAATTGTGCGAAGTGACTGGAAATTCCCAATGCTTCACAGAGTTGCTGGTTGTAATGGTGATAGAAGCTTTCCCGATCTTTGGTATGAACTGAAGAGTACTTATTGTGAAAGTCTACAGTCTGATAGCCGCGGCGTACCATATCGACGCTCAACTTCAAACCGCACGACTGGGCGGCGCGCACGAACAGCTCCTCTTTCGTAGGCGAGAGGACAACAAGAGTTTCTCCAAAATCAAAGAAAACTGCATGAACAGCGCTCAGTTTTATCCCGGGAACAGGTGGCGGCAAATCCGGATCTCCAGTTTCATTTCTTAGTGCGGAAGCATTCTAGACTGCGGTTCATTGGACAGTAGTGGCACTTTGTACTCCGTAGCATTGCTCCCCAGTTTCTTTATGGCCTCGACAAAATCGAAGTGCTTGTAAGTAAACTCATGTTCTCCAGCGGCGGAAAAGACTGCCGCTGGGTGGCCCTTGGCGCGCAAATTGACAATGAAAGCTTGCACCTCATCTGCCAACAGCAATGTGTCTTCAAGCCTGCAAAAGAAGAGAAAAGGAAGGCCCGGTCTGTACAGATCGAGAACATTCGTCGGACTTCTTTGCTGTAACAGGGAAACGTCTCCATCAACCGAATCTCTGATTGAGTTCTTGATTCGCTCGTTTGCCGACCGCTGGAGAATTGCCGGCAAGTCAGTTCCGGGGATCAGCGCAATAACTCCAAGGATCGCTTGTCGCAGGTCATCAGGCAGTAGAGCTGCCAGAACCAGAGCTTGCGTTCCACCCATGGAAACGCCAATCAAGTGGTAGCTCTGAAAATCTCCGGAAAAAGTTCGAATGACCTGCTCGGTGTCAGCCAAAACGGAGTTCGCAACCCAGGCGGGTCCGCGCCCGCCCATCGCAATGACCGTAGCCCTCAACCGTTTCACCATATCCCGGACCACAACTCCGTCCCCGGCATCGCCATCCATTCCATGAAAGAAAAAAAAGAGTTGATCTGATTTTTGCCCGGAAGGTTGCAGGATAAGCACGCTCTGCATGCTGCCGTCGTAATTTGATTGATAACGTCGCAGCTGTGCTTCAACTGCTGAGTCTCTCATTAACTCCGTGAAGTGGTAGTAGCGATTGAGGTGTACGACCCTTTCCGGCGGGGAATTTGTCATACGAGATTCTTGTAAGACGCCGGCCGGGCCGTCTGCGCTAAGGCATACGCGTCGGGTTTTGGCTGTTCCGTTGCCAGATAATCTTCGTACCAGAGTTGAAATACCAACAGGGTCCAAATCTTAAACGTTAAGGCATCATTGCCCTTCATGAAAGCGGCCACCAAAGAGACTATGCGTTCGCGTTGGAAGAATCCGTGCAGAGACAGTCTTTCTGGTGAGAATACCTCGTCGAGCATGGCTGACATGCCTTCGCGTAGCCATGTATTCTTGGGCAAGACAAAGCCCTCCTTCGGACGGTCAAGAATTTCCTGCGTCACATAACGAGATGCCACACGCCGCAGAATATATTTTAGCTGCCCGTTGCGAATTTTCAGCGAGCCAGGGATCGAGCAAGCCAGCTCAGCCAGCCGATAGTCGAGGAATGGAGTACGCACCTCCATCGAGTGGGCCATCGAGAGCATGTCGTTAAAATAGAGAATCTCGTTGGGCAGGAGCGTGTTGACATCAAGATAGAGCATCTTGTTGAGCTCGTCGGCTCCCCGGTCGCACCGATCATAAATGTTCTTTAGAAACCGGGTTGTCGAATAAGGCAGTAGTAGTTCGCGCCCAAGCGGTGTCAGGAGCTGTTCTTTTTCGTGCTCCATGAAGGCCCCATACGCAAGTCGCCATTCCCAGGGAGGGTATTGAACCAGACTCTTGACGAAATCCTCTCGCCCTTTGAAGAAACTGAGGTCGATCTCATGGGATGGAGCTCCGCCTTTGTGCGCGCGCCGCATTTCAGCGAGCGGCCAGACCAGTCGATGGTGGCCGTAAGAGCCAAACATGTCGTCGGCGCCGTCACCCGATAGCGCGACGGTTACATACTGTTTCATGAATCGCGACAGCCAGAACGATGAAATTACTCCGGCAAACGGTTGATCCAGATGGCGTATCACTGTCGGCAGTTCGCTCTGCAAATCGCCGGAACTCATAACGCATTCGTGGTGCTCGGTTGAATATCTTTCTGCAATCTGCCGAGCATAATAAGCATCGCGTTTGTGTTCAGGAGAATCGGCAAACGCAAGTGTGAACGTTTTGACGGGCGACGGAGAATACTCGCAGGTGATAGCGACGACCGATGAAGAATCAATCCCCCCGGATAAATAAGCGCCATAGTTCACCTCGGAGCGTAGGCGCAGGCGAACGGCGTCGCGCAAAAGCTCGTCAATGCGTTCAACCAGAATATCTTCATCGTGGTCGGCCCACGCGATCGTCGTTGGCAATTCATACCAGCGGCCAAGCTTGACCCCTTGCTCCTCATTCCAGGTAAGCATCTCTCCGGGAAGCAAAGCGCGGACGTCCCGATAAATCGTGTAAGGAGCGGGCACATTGCGCAGCGAAAGATAATGGGAGAGCGCCTCGTAATCCAGTTCCTGACTTACCAATGGATGACAACGAAGGGTTTTAATTTCAGATCCAAAAACCAGACTGTCGCGTAGCGTTGAATAGAAGAGAGGCTTAACACCGAAACGATCTCGATACAGGAGTAGAGTTTTGTTACGCGTATCCCAGAGGGCAATAGAAAACATGCCGTTGAGCTGATGCGCGAAGGAAGATCCATACTCTTCATACGCGTGAACGATAGTCTCGGTGTCGCTGTTGGTTTTGAACCGATGGCCTTTCGCCTCGAGCTCAGCTTTCAGTTCGATATAGTTGAATATCTCGCCATTAAAGACGACGAAGATTGTCTCATCTTCATTCGAGATGGGTTGATGGCCGCCGCTTAGATCGATGATGGAGAGTCGCACCATCCCGAGGTGGATGTCGCGGTCGTTGAATTCCCCGTCGTCATCCGGACCGCGGTGCCGGATCAATTCCAACATCTGCGGTACCAGTCCCGGGATTTCACTACCGGTATATCCAGCTATTCCACACATCGTGTTTTTCGTAATGAAACTCGGTATTCAAACATTCCAGGATTCTATTGTTTCCGCACCCTTGCCGGGATAAATTTTCGCCGGTACACCCAGCGCCAGACCGCCATCAGGCATGTCGCTCGTCAGAACCGCATGAGCGCCGACGATGCAATTATTGCCAATTGTTACGTCTCCCAACACCGCTGCCCCCGCGAAAAAATAGCATTGATTCCCCACTTGGGGAAATTTGCGAATGGCCTCAGGGTGCCAACTCTTTACGCCAAAAGTAACCCCCTGAAATAGTGTCACATCGGCGCCGATAATCGTACCTCGGCCGACGACGATTCCCACCGGATGAGCGACCAGCATTCCCGGCCCGATTTGCGCATTGAACTCGATCTCCGCCCCTGTGATGGCCAGGCTAAAACGAGAAATCAACCAGGGCAAATAAATCCACCCTTTTTGAAAAAGCGAATGGCTGACTCGATAAAGCAAGACAGCTTGAAATCCCGCCTTAAAAATAACGCTCTCCCAAAAGACGCGCCGCTTGTTGAACGGCTGCCCTCGCAGAATATATGTTTGAGTGAAACGGGCCAGGTCACTATTGATTAAATCTCTCAGGTTCATCTATTGGCGCGAAGTTCCAGCTGAAGATTTCTCAGACCGGAATATTCTGAATAACAGTTTGAATCCCGGAATGCTTGCTGCGGCCCTCGCGCAAGTCTGAAAAACTCGCACCCTGGATACAGATCTCATTCCAATATCGCAGGACAACAGCAGGATTTAGATCCGGCTGACTGACCTCGATCCCTAGCCGCAGGAGATCAAAAATCATCTCACAGTCATTGAACCCGTACAGATAACGAATGCCGCTCGTTCCGGAAAACCTCGGATTGATTTCAAACACATACGCTTGTCCCTGGACCAGGCGGAATTGCAAGTTGCAGGGGCCCACTGCGCCCAATGCTTCAACGATTCGCACTACCTGACGCTCAAGGCTCGCATCCTCTATCAACTCGGTGCGATACGTTGTTCCCTGAAGTAGGTCCCGGTGCAAGACGATCAGCGCGCGTACCTTTTTGTCCGCGCCCGACAGTGTTGCGGCGGTGTACTCAGATTGCGGATCGGGTAGATATCTTTGAATGATCAGATCCGGAACCAGTGATGCGGCAGCGCGAATTTCCTCACGCGAGTTGACGATAAAAACATTGCGCGAGCTGAAACCGGCCCGAGGCTTGGCGATTAGAGGCAAGCCAAACTGCGAGATTAAGCGGTCGACTCCCGCTTCATCTTTACTTACGACAGAATCTGGGAAGGGAAACCCAGCAACTTGCAGAAACTGTGTCGTTTTCAGCTTGTCAGAACCCAGACGGATTACATCAAGGGGATTGACGAACACACTCAAACCGAGTTCACTTTCGAGCTCTTCTTTGTGGCTGGCAAAAAACTCCAACTCTGAGGGAGAACAGACGTAGATGGCCTCCAGTTTTTCCTTGCGCGCGATGCCGTCTAACGTAGAGCGAAAAGCAGGTTCGCCGGTTCGCGGGCTTTGATAATAGCGATCGACCAGAGAAAAACCAGCCGAGAGCGGCTCCATATCAATTCCGACTATGTGATAACTTCTGCGACCTGCTCGCAACGACTTGAGCACACCCTGGCCCACATTGCCACCGATCCCTGTAATTAATATTCGATGGCTCGTCATTCTGGAGTTTCTTTCATCTCCTGCTTAAGCATCTGCAAGCCGTGCTCCAACGAAATTAGGGGTTCGTAGTTCAATTCGCGCCGCGCTTTACTAACGTCGAGTTTAATTCCAGGGTCGCTATCTGCCTTTTCGGACTGGTAGACGATGCGGGACTGTCCATCAGCGAACACGCGGTTCACCGTCTCTGCAAGTTCAGACATAGTAACTGGAGTCCCCGTGCCGACATTGTAGTTGCCGCGTGCCTGTTTCTGAAACGACAGGAGGATCGCCCGCGCAGCGTCTTCGCAGTGAAGAAAATCCTGGGTCCTGGTGCCATCAGCGAAGACCAGAAGATCCTGCTTTTGGCGTGCTCTCCTGGCCATGATTGGCAAGACCGTCCCCTCGTACTGCCCGTATCCGTAAAGAGAACTGAAGCGCAATGACACTGTGCGGACATTTCTCGCATCGAATGTGCGCAGAAGCTCTTCGCCCGCTAGTTTGGCGGCTCCATAAAGGTTCGTTGGGCCCTTAGAAGAATCTTCACTCAACCAGTGGTTGGTTGGCGCATAGACAGAGACCGAAGAACTATAAATGATCTGTTGAAGGTTGGGCCAATCCTGACTTCGCTCGAGCAGGTTTGCTATCGGCAACAGGTTATCTATTACCAGGCTTGCTTCATATCTTTCCTCCGCCTTCCAGGGAATTACCGCCGCCAGGTGAACTACGTGAGTGATAGTTGGGGGTAGGCGAGCCCAGGTTTGTTTGTCTCGCAGATCGCCATGAACAAACGACACCTGCGAATCGCTCACATCAGCTTGGGCTTGTCTCTCACTTCGCCCGACGGCGATGATCTTGCAGTTTTGAGTATTGTCCGATAGGAACGGGACCACTCGCGATCCTAATAAGCCGTAGGCTCCAGTAACCAGAATTTCCGGTGGATGGGATTCCGAAGTGGCCATAGAGAGCGAGTCAGTATTCATCCGCTCAAAGGCACATAGCTTCCGGGTCGTGCACCCTCGTGTAATGGCGATGCAGCGTGCGCCGCATAGACGTTTACGTGCGGATTCAAAACGTGCTCGGTAACAGTTGCGGCGGCCACGTCGACTACATATTCAGACACCGTCACGAATTCGAAGCGAGTATCGGTCTTGTCAATACCGACGTATTCGAAAACCAAAACAGAATCAGCCGGGCAAGGGACGGTTCGGGCGTAGCGCAGTAATCTTTCAATGAAGAGTCCATGATTACTTGGATAGTATTTTAGAGTGGTAAAAAGACAGGTCAGCGTTATTGATTCACCCACATGACTGAAGCGCACACTGCCGGCGCGCCACCCATAGCGCGTGATCAACCTCCGTTCTCCGCCTCCACGGGGCTGATCATAGATGTTAGGAAAGAAATTGATCAGGTCGATTGTAAAAACTCGCCACATGATGATCCCAAAGAAGTTGGTGTAAGCCTCGAGGATGCGTTGAAGTGGTTGCGGCAAAGCTTTCCGGGCGAAGAAATTGTAATAAATCCCGACATACGAAAGGGGAAGCAAAAATAGATAAGCCCACAGTGCAATAGTCAGCGCCTGATTGACGATGGTTAAGACGGTTCCGTCTGTGTTGACAGCAGGAACCGAAGCATTCATAAGCCAGCTTGCAAACTGATCTCCATAACTGTCGGGGAAGAAAAACAGGACACCACACAACATTACCATGTGGCAAAGCAGCGCAAGCCGGATGTGGGTGGCGATAAAAAAGAAACTGAAAATTATCAGCAACGCGCCAATGAACCGCGTTGGTGGAATCAACATCAATATGGCGGCGACCACCTCCGTGGTCCATGCCAGATGATTAAGAGTCTTGATAAGGAAATGGTTGGGCGACAAGTCTTTATAGAATCGCCACCAATAACCCCATTCAGGATTAACTAATCCGAGTTCCATTCCATGGTTGCGGGGGAAGCCCGCCGTGCATTTGTACACTCCGGCTGACAGCATGATCAGAGCGAAGTCCACTTGCAGCACCAACAGCGTCAAGGGCCTCACTTGTGGAGCGTAATGAAGCGTGTATTCCAGCAGGAAGACAGCCGCCGACAGCCAGTAAGTCATGAAGCCTGGCGCACCCATGCCACGCAGCACGCCCTTCCAGCGCATATGTACGAAGAAATACCGGCAAAGAAACAGGTTGATCAGCGCTGCTGCAACGGTCCATCTTCCCCACAGCAACAAGCCCGCACAAAAAAACCAGACAGTCATCACAAAAGGCTGAGCTGCAGGATTCTGAAGAATGTCCACGTCCCACGACGATTGGGCGTAACCTCGCCAACGTTCGCTCATGAAGAATCTTCTGCTGTGCGGCAGTAGTAATATCAGGTGACCGAGCAGAAGGACTCCATAAACCGTACGGAATAATGACTGGGCATCGACGCTTAATTGGGGATAAAGACCGTCAGGAGATGCTATTAGTGAAGTCATGACTGCGTTGATTGGTTGTTGCTCACATCTTCTTCAGGCTCCGGGCTGAAATGGAAGATCGCAGGAATCTGAGTGGCAACCAAATCTAGAACGGCTGCGAGCAACGGCGGCATAAACTCGCGGGCCAAGAAAGCTGGCGCCCGGAAAGTAGAAGATCGGAATCAATGGCCATAGTAAGGGGCTATTCCAGATCGATCGGCGAAAGGCAAAAAATCCTTCGTAGGCCGGCTCACCTTCGCCGAGCGCGTACATTGCCTCGTCGAGATTTGCTTCTCGCAGTTGGGGGAATTGTGCCAGCGTCTCAGGCTGGTGAGAATCATAAAAGCGGAATGAGTGGTAGAGATCAAGGGCCCTGACAATACGCAAGGACCGAATGCAAAAGCCGCAATGGCCGTCATAAATAATATTAAGAGTTTTGAATCCGCGCATCTTCAAAAAGATCCTGGAACCTAAGCGGGTAAACTCTGGTCGAGATCGTTCTGCGCTGCAGACTGTTGCGCCGGCAAGCGGGCAACCAGAAACAAATACCAGGCATAGTCTTGAAGCTCTTCGCCTAGTTTCCTCAATCCTTCCATGATTTGCATCGCGTCATATTTTTCGCCGAGGTACATCATCTGCTCGGTTGAAAGAATCTTCAAAAAGACTCCCTGTACCTTGTCAACGTCGTAACCTGCCTGCAAAAAGAGAGCGCGCCACTTGAAACGATCGTACTGATGAATATTGAAAACTTCTTTGTCCCTTTTGTTATGAGCGTCCGGAGCTAATTCAAGCCCCATATAAGTCCCCAGCCGTCTGTGGAATGATCGGCTGTTCTGTGTGCAGCCTATGACAACACCATCCGACTCTAACCAGGCGCGGGCTTTGCGAAGAAAGCCAACATCGTCTGGGATATGCTTTATCACTCCCGACATGAGGATAGTGTCGTATTTCTTTTCCGGCGTGTAGTCTTCAAAGAGGGTATGGAAAACCCGGACGCGCTCATCATCCCGGAAGTCTTCGCGAGCTTTGTCAACGTGATTTGAGGCCGCCTCCAGAATATCGACGCTCCCTCCTGCTTGTAACAGGGCGGTGGTCCAGATGTTATTTATATAGCCGAGTTCGAGCATCCGCCCAGGCTTAATAAAACGGCGGATCTCCTCGATCACCATTTTCTTATTGAGATCGTCAAACTCCTGGGCCGAGGTGTAGTAGTACTTGCGGCCGGCCATCTCGACGGCCTGCCGCTGTTCCTCTCGGGAAAGCCCACCCTGCATTACTTTTTCGCCGTAACTATCTTCCATGCCGTCGCAAACTTCTATTCAGGTTATGTAGGGTGAAAGGTTCTGCCGGTAGTCCGAAACTGGAGTCGCTGAAACCTAAACCCTCGGCTCGTAAATCTGCACCTCAACGCCAAGATCTTCCCTCATCACCTCCTTGAGGTGATCACCTGACGTTTGCAGGACCTTGAGCCAGCCATGTTCCCAATCACGGATTCCGGCAAACCACGCGGAGCAGCCGCGACAGGGGAAACATTCCGCGCCGCGTCCAGCGAGGTGCATCTTTCGATACCAATCGAACATCTCACCCCGCCAAATCTCCTTGATGGAAACATCGTTTGCATTAGGGAAGAATTGTGATGAGCGAAAGGAAATGTCCTGGCCGCATAGTGAGATGCGCCCGAGGGTATCAACATTGAGCCGCTCAAAAGGCCAGACGCAGGGTTGTTTCTTCTCGGTGGGCAAATCGGCGTAGAGGTGCTTATCCAGCGCTTTCCCTGCCGGGATGGTCGTATTGTCGTCCCAGGTTAGAAACTTTCGCGTAATAACCTCATCGACGCCAATCTTATGCAGCCAGAAATCGACCGCTTCCTCTAATTTACCCTCGATTTCTTCCTGCCGAATGATTGAAACAACCACCCGAGTGGGCGCCAGTAGGCGCTTGCGCATTTCGAGCGCGGCCGTCACGTTGCTTACCTGTCTGTCCCACCACTCTTCAGGAGGCTTGGACATCCCGCCGCGCGGTGGCCGTAGCTTTGCGTAAAGCTCTGCATCTGCGGCATCCATCGAAAACTCTATAAGATCGATTCCTGCCCGGATAACGCGGTCCAGTTTTTCGCGATGTTTAGCCGATGGGCCAAACATACTGCCATTAGTGTTAAGCCAGATGCGGGCCCCGCGTTCTTTTGCATACTCGATCATTTCCACGAGATTTGGGTGAAGCATCGGTTCGCCCCCGCCAGTGCAACGCATCCAGGCTCCGTATTCGCCTGCCTCATCGGCGATGCTTTTCCATAAGTTGACCGGGAAAAGCTCGCCATCACGCTCGCGGTAAAACTTGCGTATCTCGGAATTGCCGTCGGTGTAGGGACACATTGGACAGCCAAAGTTGCAGGGATAGATGATGGACATCACGATCATGAGCGGGAATTCTTCTGCTCCGGCTCGAAGACCGTACTGTCTGTGCTCTTGTGGCGATTCGATCGTGTTCACTGCCTTTTACCCTCCCCTACCTGGCTACGCACCATCACGATTTCGATAGAACCATCTCAATCGAGCGACCGGGAGATGGTCGAAGCCTCCGCCCCTGGTTCGCAGCGTCTGCTGTTGATCTTCCAGTGTTGCTTTTGATAGAAGACCCCGTGCCACGCATCGAAAGCGGGACGCGACGAACGCACCTCGAATTCTGTCTTTCTTCGGCCAAAGAAGTAGGTTCGATACTCAAAATTCCGGTCATAGAAAACAACGTCCATCACATAATGACCTGGCATGACCACCAGTTCTGGAATCTCGATTTCGATAACGCCCGGTCCTTCAAGCGGCGGGAGCGTAAGGTTCTCCAGCTTGGTGCTAGTGCCAACGCAAACGAAACCGTCGTGGCGCCTGATTGCCGCATAAACGATCACTTCTTCCAGGCGCTCGACTGCCTCGTACTCTATCACCACCGTAATCTTCTCACCAACTTCGAAGACTTCACGTTCGAGGCCACCGGCATCCAGCAACTGCACCGCACTGATTTGGACTAGTCCGACGCCTTCCGCCTCCTCATTGCGACTTTTGACCGTGCCCACTCTTTCCCGCATCAACTTCTGGTAGAGCGGAATGACCTGCTTCGGTTCGCCGTCGGCTTGAATAGTGCCGTCGTTGAAAAGCACTACTCTGGAGCAAATGGCCTGCACCGAGATCATGCTATGGGAGACAAGAATAATAGCCTTTGTTTGTCCTCTTATGTCGCTGATCTTTTCAATGCATTTCTGCTGAAATGCCATGTCGCCAACCGATAGAACTTCGTCAATCAGGAGAATATCAGGCTCGAGATGAGCGGCGACTGAGAACGCAAGGCGCACGTACATACCGCTGGAGTAGAACTTGACTGGCGTATCAATAAACTTCTCAATTTCTGAGAAAGCGACGATCTCGTCAAACTTCCGCTCGATTTCGGCCTTTCTCATGCCGAGGATCGCGCCATTAAGGAAAATATTCTCGCGCCCCGTCAACTCTGCATGAAAACCCGTTCCGACTTCCAGCAAGCTGCCGATTCGACCATACAATTCCACGCGCCCGCTCGTCGGTTCGGTGATCCGCGAGATGATTTTTAAGAGAGTGCTCTTGCCGGCTCCATTGTGGCCTACGATGCCGACGACTTCAGCCGCCCGGACCTCGAGGCAGACATCCCGCAGGGCCCAAATGGTTTCGTACGTCTGGCCCCCTTGCCCATTACGCAGACGCCGGATAGGCGCCTGCATCGTTTCCATAAGCGCGTCACGCAAGGTTGGATAAGCCGCACGACGGCTACCAATGCGATACTTCTTGCTGACGTGGTCAACTCTAAGAGCTAGTTTCATAAATCTTTTAAATCACGTCGGCGAAGCCTTTCTCCATGCGCCTGAAGGCAAATGCGGAGTAAACGAACACGACAAAAGTGATCCCTGCCGAGATGGCAAGGAGGCTCCACTCAATTTGTCTCTGCCCAAACAGGGCAGCGCGAAAGGCTTCAATGATGCCGGTCATTGGGTTAAGCGCCAACACCCACCGCCATTTTTCGGGGAGAAGTGTCGTTGGGTAGATGATCGGTGAGACAAACATCCAGATCTGGACTGCAAACGGCACCGCGTGACGGATATCTCGATATTTAACGTTCAGACCCGCCAGCAACATACCCACTCCGAGAGCTAGCAACACCAGGACTGCCAACAGAACCGGCAGTAATAGAAGACTCCACGTCACGCTTACCCGGTAGTAGGCCATAATTATGGCTAGTACGGCGAGAGAGAACACAAAGTCTACCAACCCCGCCATCACCGCCGCTGCCGGGATAGCCATGCGCGGAAAGTATATTTTAGTTATGAGCTGAGCACTTGCTACCAGACTGTTGCTGCTGTTTGTGAGAGCGTTGGCAAAGAACATCCACGGCAGCAATCCTGCCAAAGCAAAGAGCGGATAAGGAATACCTCCCGTGTGTGCCTGCAGCCCGGCCAGCCGGCCGAAGAAAAGCGTAAAGATCAGCATTGTTGCCACTGGCTGGATTATTACCCAGAGAATACCAAGCAACGTCTGTTTATAACGGACCTTCACGTCGCGCCACGTTAAGAAGTAGAGCAATTCACGGTAGGTCCAAAGCTCTCGGAGATTTACGGCGCTCCATGACCGGCTAGGCTCAATCGTAAGCAGCGGTTTATCTGATATAGACGAGGTGTTTTCGCGGTCCGGGCTTCTTAGTGTGTGTGAGGGCTTCTGCGTCCCGGCGACCTCCAGCGCGCTTGCGTTTTCAGTAGTGGTAAAACCCATTAAGTTAAAGCTCAAACTCCTGTCAGCCAGTCCAAGCGAGTAGCCTTAAGGCCAAATCAATGTGTCCGTCCGGATGAACTATTTCCTTGTGGTCTAATAAGATCCGCCAGTCTAACCATTAGCAATATAAGGGTCAAGCAAGGGCTAAACTTAACAATCCCGAAGGGTCAGGAGGATCCTATTTTCAAAACGAAACCGCCTGCAAAAGACCGGATAAACAGTTGCAGGCGGTCGCCAAGGAAGTTCTAACAGCTGTTACTGATCAGTAAATACACCAGGGGCATTTGTCGGAGTGCCAATATGGTTCTTACCGTTAGATAGTATCGAACCTCCCGCATTCACCGACAATTGGTTAGTCGTATTATTGAATGCTGTTAGGTTGAAGATACGAACCGTTGCGGTTTGACCAGTTCCACCCGAAAAAACTCCAAACTGCAGGTTGTCGCTTGCTTCGCTGTCCGTGATGTTCATTTCCGCGCCGCCGATAGAGGTAGGAAAACAAACAAATCCGTTAAGCGTATTATTCGAGGCGTTCGTGTTCTTAATGGTACCTTTCGTATTGCCTTCGAAGCGAACGCCCTGTTGGTTAAAGGTAGAGACCAGGTTGTCAATGGTTACGTGAATGACACCAGCGGCACCGGCGGTCGTGCTGAGCGTCCGGACGCCGGCATTGGCACAGCCAATGATCTCGGAATCATTTACGACGAGTGTGCCACCCGCTGCGTTAAAGAGGATCCCTTCATTAACAAAATTCTGAATTATCACTTCTTCGACGAAGACGGTCACCGCAACGGTGTTTCCGGTGTTCACGTTGATACCGCGAAGACCCGTGCGTGTACCTACCGCACCCTGCGCGCCCGCCCCGTTGATCGAAAGACCTCTGATACGCACAGTGCGAAGCGGGTCATTGACGTTCGAGGCGCCGAGGTTGACGCTAATCCCGTTGGTGCCACTGGCAAGAATCGAACCCTGCGTGTCTTCGCAATCAATCGTGATCGACTTGGTAATGGTCACCGTGCCATAGCCGCCCGGATCGAGGCAGTTGATCTCGCCATTGATGAAAGTCTTGGAAATTGCCCCGGCAAAGGTCTTGCAGGGAGCGGTACGGCTGCAGGGGTTGGCATCGTCTCCGACACCCGAAACCCACGTGCGTGTAGCCTGTGCATTAGCCAGCGAAGCAAACGCCACCGTACAAGTGGCTAAAATCAAGATCTGTACGACTCTCTTCATGCTGAATCTCCTTCGTAAGAGTTAAGGGTGAAAAAACCGTGTTTCATAAGGATGGAAAGTATTAGAGCAGCGCCAATCTTTAAAGGAGAGGAAAAGACTTCGGCGCTGCTCGCGGTCAGGATCGCTTGGAGGTATTCTGCCTTTCAAGCGAGCATTCGTGTATGCCAGAACTGTTAAGCAGTCCTGGAGGAACTTCTAACAGTTCTCACTGATCAGTAAATGGACCAGGAGCATTTGTCGGAGTGCCAATATGGTTCTTCCCGTTAGATAGTATCGAACCTCCCGCATTCACCGACAATTGGTTAGTCGTATTATTGAATGCTGTCAGGTTGAAAATGCGAACCGTTGCGGTTTGACCCGTTCCACCCGAAAAAACTCCAAACTGCAGGTTGTCGCTTGCTTCGCTGTCCGTGATGTTCATTTCCGCGCCGCCGATAGAGGTAGGAAAACAAACAAACCCGTTAAGCGTATTATTCGAGGCGTTGGTGTTCTTAATAGTACCTTTTGTATTACCTTCGAAACGAACGCCCTGTTGGTTAAAGGTAGAGACCAGGTTGTCAATGGTTACGTGAATGACACCAGCGGCACCGGCGGTCGTGCTGAGCGTCCGGACGCCGGCATTGCCACAACCAATAATTTCTGAATCATTCACCACGAGGGTGCCACCCGCTGCGTTAAAGAGGATTCCTTCATTAACAAAATTCTGGATTATTACCTCTTCGACGAAAAGTGTGACGGGCACTGTGTTTGATGTGGAGACGTTGATAGCGCGAACACCCGTGCGCGTACCGACCGTTCCGCTCGCGCCCGCCCCGTTGATCGAAAGACCGCGGATACGCACAGTGCGAAGTGGGTCATTGGCGTTCGCAGGGCCGAGGCTGACGATAATACCGGTAGTGCCGCTTGCAAGGATCGAACCCTGCGTGTCTTCGCAATCAATCGTGATCGACTTGGTAATACTCACCGTGCCATAGCCGGCCGGATCGAGACAGTTGATCTCGCCATTGATGAAAGTCTTGGAAATTGCCCCGGAAAAGGTCTTGCAGGGAGCGGTACGGCTGCAGGGGTTAACATCGTCTCCGACACCTGAAACCCACGTGCGTGTGGCCTGGGCATTAGCCAGCGAAGCAAACGCCACCGTACAAGTGGCCAAAATCAAAATCTGGACAACTCTCTTCATTCTGAATCTCCTTGATAAAAGTTAAGGGTGAAAAACGATCCATGTTCCAAAAGGACGCGGCGATTTAGAGCAGGACCAAGCTTTCAGGCGAGGAAGAATCTTTTGCGCGGCTAGCGGCCAGCTCAGGATCGTCAGGAGGCATTTTGCCTTTCAAGCGTGCATTCTTGTATGCTAAAACGGTCAATAAGTCAATTATTCTCCCTTTAATGATTTGTTAAAGCTGGTCCAACATCAGGTGAACATTAGGCCGGCTAGACGCGCACTGGGCCAGGGTATTCAGGCCCCAACTAAATTCTGAATTTCTACCCCGCCCGCAATAGCCAACGCCACTTCGGTAGACTGTCTACAATGAAAATTGTCCGGTTTTTGCCTATTCCTGATTTTCCTGGGGGGTCAAACAGCGTTGATACTATAGAAGCGATTAGGACCGGACGAGGCGTAAGTTCACGAGCTTCGTCCTGGCCCATGGCTGTTCTGCTTCCCGCAGTTATTCTCACTGTTTTCACGTCCGGGGAATTTGGGACGCCTTGGTCGGGCTCAACTCTTGGAAAAGAGCAGATCCACGCCATTACTAGGCAAAAAGGGGCTGAATCGCCGCACCAGTTGGGCTCTTCCCCCGTGAATGAGCGCACACCCACAAGCATAGTTTCTGGACCTATTTCGATTTCCCTTATTGGATCAAATCCTCTCAAAACAGAATGCCAGGAGAGCTTTGTCGATCCAGGCGCAACAGCGGTGGATAGCGCCGGCAAAAATATTCCGGTGGAGGTTTCGGGCAACGTCGACACCGCAACTCTCGGAACCTACACGCTTACGTACACAGCTGCTGATGCACAAGACTCGGCTTCGGCCGAACGAACTGTGAATGTGGTTGATACAATTGCGCCTGTGATTGCTCTCAAAGGCGGCAGGACGACGACGGCGAAGTGCGGAGAGACCTTCGTTGACCCTGGAGCGTCAGCGCTTGATAGTTGCGCGGGGAGTGTGCCCGTCACGATCTCCGGTAGTGTCGATTCCAATATTCAAGGTAAATACACCATCACTTATATGGCCGTTGATGCCAGCAATAATACCCGGACGGTTACGCGAACTGTGATCGTTGGCAGCATCGAAGACAATCCACCTACAATTCAAGTTGAAGGCCGGTCGATAATGACGATTGAGTGCGGCAGTAGTTTTACCGATCCTGGGGCCACGGCGTTCGCGCCGTGCTCTGGCTCTGTTCCTGTTTCTACTTCAGGCGCCGTTGATCCAGGCACAATCGGCGATTACACCATTAAATATGCGGCTGCTGTTGGTGAACTAAAGTCGGAGTCCGCGCGCGTAGTCTCCGTAGTTGACACGCAGGCGCCAATCATCGCACTCAACGGAGACGATCCTTTAACAGTCCTGCAGCACAGCAAGTTTTCCGATCCTGGAGCTATCGCGCGTGATGGCTGCGCTGGCGAGTTTGCGGCCAATGCTTCTTCAAACGTGGACCCGAATAGGATCGGCACATACACAATCACCTACACCGCAAGCGATCCCTCCGGAAATGAAGCGACTCCGGTCAAGCGTAGAGTGGATGTTGTAGATTCGACGCAGAAGTCCGAAATGGAAAGCTTTTTCTTTGCCAATCGATTTCCTGAAGTGTGCAAATTGGCGGGGCTGAGCTGGGGCCCGCTTGCTTTGACGGTAACGACTTTGAGCAAATGAAACGAACTCTTCCATTAGTAATCATTGTCGGAGTGCTGATAGCGACGCTGTTTACCGCATGGTATTTGAAGCGTTCCGCGGCTGAAATCCCACGCACTGTGCCGCGAAAAATGCCGGTTGCCACCGACCCGACGAGAGGCATCAAGCTCGGCGCTGATCCGGCCCATATGCTGGGCGCCACAGACGCTCCGGTGATGCTCGAAGAGTTTGGCGACTTTGAGTGCCAGGCCTGCGGCTTATTACATCCGTTACTAAAAGAGATGAAGAGCGAGTTTGGGCCTAAGCTCGTGATTGTGTTTCGTGAGTTTCCTCTGGAGTCGCAGCATAAGAATGCCTTGGCCGCCGCCCGCACGGCAGAAGCTGCTGGGCTTCAGGGCAAGTTCTGGGAAATGCATGATTTGCTTTATGAGAACCAAAAAGAGTGGCACGAAGCTCCTAGTGCACAGCCGCTCTTTGAAGAATATGCAGCCAGAATCGGTCTAACACTGGATAGATTCAAGCAAGATGTATCGAGTGAGATTGTTGACCGGCGCATCGCTCTTGACCGGGAGAGGGGACAATCGATCGGAATAAACAGTACGCCGACAGTTTTCCTAAACGGTCGAGAGGTTCCTTTGAACTCACTATCGGCTACCACTCTAAGAGAGCTGATTAAGGCCCAGCTCACGCCGGGCTAAAACCGCGGCTAACCAAGCCAAACAAAAAGATGCCCTCTCTTTACCAAAAGAGAGGGCATTCTTCCTAGCCGTCGTTAGTTGGTTAGCTCTGGGGAGCGGGTCCGGTCGGTGAACCATTTGTTGTTCCCGCGGGGCCGTTACCCTGAACCTTGTTGTTGTTGTAGCTCAGGATCGAACCACCGGCCGGGTTCAATCCCTGAACAGAATTATTGGTGACCGTAACGTTCGATATTCGGATTGTGCCGACAAAGGCGCCGGTATTGCCGGCGAAGACACCCCATTGCTTATTGTTCGACGAGATGCAACTCTCAAGGTTCAGATCCGATGATGCAGTGCCCGGAAAGCAATCGAACCCGTTGAGGGTATTATTCAAAGCGGTGGAATTGGAGATGGTCGCTCGCACGTTGCTTTCCATACGAAAGCCTTCAGTGTTGTTGTCGGAAGATGTATCAACGACCGTTACGTAGACAGTATGTCCGACGCCGAACGTTGCGTCGGTTGTCGTAGCTCGCATTCCCGCCCCAACGCCACCACCCGCCGCACCATTGTTTCTGAACGTGCAGTTTCTAACGTTTACGTTGGCCCCGGATCCTAAAGCCACTAATAAGCCTTCATTGTTGAATCCGAAAATCACGCAATTCTCAACATTCAAAACTCCGACCGCGGTGGCGCTGATTCCATGAGCGCCGATCTGAGTGCCGGCTCCGTTGATCGAAAGATTTCTCAGAGTAACCTTTGAACCGGCGCTATTGATGTTGATGCCGTTGATCCCTCCGGACGCCAAAATCGATGCCCAGCCTTGCCCCGTCCCACCATCAACTGTGATAGCTTTGGTGATCGTCAGTGTGCCGAAACCGCCCGGATCCAGGGCATCTATCTCACCACCCGTTGCCGTTTTAGAAATAGCGCCGGCAAAGGTTTTACAGGGTGCAGTACGACTGCATGGGTTGGCGTCGTCGCCGACTCCCGAGACCCAGGTTCGTGTAGCCTGCGCCTGCACGAGGGAGGTGGTCGCGAAGGCAAAAACTACGAGGGCAAATGCCTTAAATACAAAACGAAACTTATTCATTGCAAAATCTCCTTCTAAAATTTCAGGCCTATCGGATGCTCTCAAGCCAAACACCCGGTATGCGTACTCAGGTTGATCGATACGATTTTCCCACGCAAGCCAGGCAATCGGTAGAACTCAGATCCAGAATAGCGCTTGTGACAAAGTGAAAAACGAGAATCAGCGGCTTCTGATGACGAGGTTTTAAACTCGCCAAACGGAAAAGGATGTCAAGCGCGTGAGACAATATTCCTGTCCCGCTACCTTGTCAATCTTTTTATGCAAGAAGCTTGACTTAATTTCTCTCCGAGCATAGCATACGCGGCGTTTTACATTAGCCGCTTCTCCGTCAAGGTTCTCCGTCAAGCATATCTTGATTACATCTCGTGAGATATTCACCTTTAGTTATCTAAAGGAAAATTGGTAAGACCTAGCAGAGGACACCTCGCGTAATCATCTTACCCAGTTGTACCGAAGCATGAAGAAAGTGGGAAATCTATTTATGGAACTACGCTATTCTCGTCATCCGATCTCTTGGGCTGCTAAGCTGCGCGTGAGATTAGCCTGGTGTGGGGTGTTGATTTTTTTGCCTATCATTAGTGTCGCAGTACTTCTTCCAACCACCTCCGCTTCATCATCTCGTCACCTTTCGGGCCCGATCAAATCAGAAGGCGGCGCCGCGAATTCGAGATTCGCAGCTTCGCCCATGGTGCCTGTGACCTTCACAGAAACGATCGCGATCTTCGCCTCCAACTGCACAACGCCCAAGACTTCATTTAACCTCGGCGAAACAGTATGTGCCAAAGTGGTGGGCGCGCCAGTGGGCGGTTTTTTTGTGCAGCGGCGGTTCCAATGGGCCAACGTCGAGCCTTTGGTCGTGAGACAGGACGACATCTCGTTAGACCCACAGACCGATTCATTCACGCTCCCGACTACGAACACCTCGGTGATCGCAAATCACACAATAGATAATCGCGGCACGTGGAGAGTCAACGTAATGGACACGAGCGACGGCTCAGTTCGCGCCACGGCATTTTTCTCCGTTCATAATCCCGCTAGTGCTGCTGTTGATCTTGAAGTGAGCGATGTCGCTCGGCCTGATTCAAACAAGCCTGCCGCCGGCAGCGACATAGTCTTTTTGGTCCTCGTCAAAAACAATGGACCGGATAATGCAGCTTCGGTTTCATTGGCCAACCCCTTGCCGGCGAATACAAGTCTCGTCTCGGTTAACCAGGACACTGGGCCATCCTTCAACTGTAGCAATCCATCCGCCTGCACGATTAGCAGTCTCTCTGCCGGGGCGTCGGCCAGTTTTTCGTTTACTTATCAAGTTGGAAATGTTGCGGACGGCACTGATATTACCGACACGGCGACCATCTCTAGTACGACCACCGAAAGGGACAATGCAAACAATTCATCCACTGCGACGGTGACTGTCATTACCCCGACTTGTACGATTACCCCTCCCGCCGACATAACCCAGGACAACGATTTTGAAATGGGGCACGCGCTGGGCGGAGCCGTAGTTTCATATTCCGCTCCAAGCACCTCGGGTTCTTGCGGACCCGTTCAGTGTACGCCCGCCTCTTCTTCGTTCTTCCCGATCGGCGTAAATACCGTCACCTGTAGTGATGGCACAAACGAAGCAGTTCACTTCAACGTGACTGTCGTGGACACCGAACCGCCAACAATCACCTGTCCGGCCGACATCACAGTGGCTGAGAGTTCTCCGGGCTCTGGATCCGCCAACGTTACCTTTGCACCTACTGCCACAGACAATAGCGGCCAGGTCACCGTAACGACAGATATTCCTTCGGGATCATCGTTCCCTGTAGGCACAACAACCGTTACCGCTACGGCATCGGACGCGGCATCACCGCCGCATACCGCTTCGTGCACGTTTAAAGTGACCGTCTCGAGCGGTAACAATACCTGCTCGCTCGCTTGTCCTTCTAACATCACAGTCACAGCGGCTCCAGGCGAGACGTCGCATCTAGTCAATTACCCGAGTCCGAGCATTTCCGGCAGCTGCGGAACAGTGAGTTATGACATCCCATCTGGTTCATCTTTCACAGTTGGAACAACAACCACTGTAACTGCGACGGCGACCGGCGGAGCAAATCCCGCTAGTTGCAGTTTTACGGTTACGGTCAACGAACCTGACACAACACCACCTACCATCAGCTGTCCGGCAAACATCGAGCAGCCCGCACCGGGCGCGGCGTGTTTTGCTACGGTGGATACGGGAACGGCCACAGCCAATGATGACCGTCCTGGCGTGACCGTGAGTGCCACGCGGAGTGATGGTCAGGCTTTGACTGCGCCGTACTCGGTCGGTGAGACCGTAATCATCTGGACCGCTACCGACGCCGCGGGTAATGAAACAGCCTGCGAGCAGTCAATCAAGATCACAGAGAACGTGCCACCAAGCGTGACACCGCCTACTCCCATCACCGTCGACGTCAACTCCAGTTGTGAGGACGTGGAGGTTCCAAATTTCCTTGCCGGCCTTGTAGCCTCTGACAATTGTACGCCCAGTGCCAATCTGGACGTCACGCAAACCCCGGCAGCCGAGACGCTGGTTGGCGTAGGCTCTCACACCATCACTATCACGGTGAAAGATGTTTCGGAGAACTCCACAACCGTAACGACGACCTTTAACGTGGTAGATAACACACCACCCACGATCACGCTCAATGGTCCGAGTGCGGTGACGGTTGAGTGCCATACAAGCTTCAACGATCCCGGTGCGACTGCAAGTGATAATTGCGCCGGCACGTTCCCGGCAACTGCTTCGGGGGCCGTTGATGTCAACACTCCAGGCACTTACACGATCACTTACAACGCAAGTGATCCTTCAGGCAACGCGGCCACCGCGGTGACTCGGACGGTTCAAGTTGTGGATACGACACCACCAGTGATTACGCTCAATGGTGGCAACATGACCGTGGAGTGCCACACTTCCTTCACCGATCCGGGGGCGACGGCCTCTGACTCCTGCGAGGGCAGCGTGGCAGTAGTAGTTTCCGGCTCCGTGAACGTCGACGTTCCGGGCACGTACACGCTGACTTACAACGCGCAGGATGCCGCCGGCAACAACGCAGCAGCCGTGACACGTACAGTCACAGTGGTTGACACGATAGCACCCACTATCACTCTAAACGGGCAGACACCTTCTCTGTGGTCGCCGAATCACAAGTACAAAACCTTCGAGGTCTCGAACTTCGTCACCGGGGTAAGTGACAGCTGCGACAGCGAGCTTGGGGTGAGCAGTGTGGTAATAGAACAGGTGACGAGCGACGAAGCCGAGAATGGTCCAGGTTCCGGCAATACACTCAACGATATCGTCATTGCCGCTGATTGTAAGTCCGTTCAGTTGCGCGCCGAGCGCGAGGCTGACGGCGATGGTCGTGTGTACACTATAACGTTCCGAGTCCGCGATGCTTCAGGCAACGTGGGGCGAGTAACAGCCAAGGCAGTAGTACCACATAACCTTGGCGAGACTCCCGTTGATAGCGGAACGCATTACACTGTTAATAGCAGTTGTCCTTAGGTGAGGTCTAAAGACTGATCACAAGTTGTTGACGGGTTCCTTGCGGACACCCGCAGCTTCGGGCTTTTCAAAGGAGTAAACTATGAAAGATTCGGATAGTAGGCGCAAGCGGCGCGGCTTAGCAATAATTTCCGTTGTCATAATTTCTGCGGCGGCACTTCCTTTCTGGTCGAGCGCCCGGTCGCTGACGGCTTCAATCAACATAAGCATCGTGAATAATTCAAACCGGGAAGTTCGCCATCTCTATCTGTCACCAGCCGATAATGATAACTGGGGACCCGAGCAGCTGCACGGCGCGGTAATAGCCCCGGGTGCTTCCTACACACTCAGCAATGCCGCGTGCGACGGCCAGTCAATCAAGGTCATCGCAGAAGATCAAAACGGCTGCTTTCTTTATCAGATCGTGTCGTGCGGCGATAATGCGACCTGGACAATCACGAATGACGCGACCGTTGACTGTGGGGGCTAGGCGATTCGCTCTGGCCCACCACAGTTGCTCGGCTTTTCGACTAGATTTAGCGGCAGCGATGACTTCATTGGGATGGAGAATCCAAACGGCCCAACCCTCCTCCTGGTGCGGAAGAATTCTCACCGTAGGCATCTTGACCCAGATAAAACCGCTTTCTATACTCCAAATTGCTTAAGTACGAGGTTCCGACCGCCAGTTGTCGTCAACGGCCAGACATCTCAGTAATTAAGCTGTAAGTTCCTCTAGTAACCTGTCATATCTGAATGCACAAACTGTTCATTACTGGTGCCGCTGGTTTTATTGGTTCGGCTTTTGTCAGGCTGGCTCTTGAAGAACTGCCTGGATGCCAGATCGTCAATTTTGACAGCCTTACCTATGCTGGAAACCTCGACAATCTCGAGGGGCTGGACTCGGATCGCCATCTTTTCATTCGCGGGGACATTGCTGATCACGGCGCAGTGTTTGAAGCGCTGGCTGATGCGGACGCGATTGTTAATTTCGCGGCCGAATCTCACGTCGATCGCAGCATCGCGAGCGCTGCTGAGTTTTTGCGTACGAACATCATCGGCACTCAAGTGTTGCTCGATGCTGCGCGCGCGCGCGAAGTAATGCGCTTCATTCAAGTATCCACTGACGAAGTGATGGGCAGCTTGCCTGAGAATGAAGACGCATTTTTTACTGAGGATTCTCCGTTTGCGCCAAATAGCCCTTATGCAGCTTCGAAGGCGGCCGCTGAACACTTGGTGCGCGCCGCGCATCACACCTTCGGCCTCGACACAGTGGTGACTCGCTGTGGCAATAATTATGGGCCAAGGCAATTTCCGGAAAAGTTTTTGCCCCTGGCGCTCTCCAACGCATTAAGTGATCAACCAATCCCGGTGTATGGGGATGGCCGAAATGTAAGAGACTGGATCTACGTCGAGGACCACTGCCGTGCTGTTCTGTCGGCTTTGCAGCAAGGCAGAAGCGGGGCCGTATACAACATAGGTGCCCGCAACGAGCGGCGTAATATTGAGGTCGTTGAATCGTTACTGGACATGATTGGCAAACCTCGATCGCTCATTCGCTTCGTTAAGGATCGGCCGGGACATGATCGTCGTTATGCTATAGATCCAACGCTGATCGAATCGGAATTAGGGTGGCGGCCACGCGAAACCTGGGAAACTGGCCTGCAAAAAACAATTCAGTGGTATCAGGAAAACGGTCGTTGGCTCGAACGAACTCGTAGTGGCGACTATCAGGAGTATTACCGCAGACACTACGGGGCAGAGGTGACCGCAAGTTGAGAGTGCTGGTAACAGGTGCTGGCGGGATGGTGGGACGCGCAGTGGTTGAACATTGCCGAGACCGCGGGGATCTCGTTTTCTCTTATGATCATCATGACCTGGATATCGGCAACAGTAATCGTGTGATGGCACATCTAAAAAAAGACAAGCCCGAAGCGGTCATCAATTGCGCCGCGTGGACTGATGTTGATGGCTGCGAGTTGGACCAGGAGCGCGCCTTTTTGGCGAATGCTCGCGGACCGCAAAACCTCGCGAACGCGAGTCGCGAGATGAACGCGGTGCTAGTTACAATCTCGACGGATTACGTCTTCGACGGAGAGAAAGATGGTTTTTACACACAGCGAGACCAGCCAAATCCGCAGAGCGTTTACGCGGCTTCAAAACTTGAAGGCGAGCGCCAGGCGCACTTGGCATATGCTCGCACCGTCGTGGTTCGCACTGGATTTATTTTCGGCCCAGGCGGAACAAATTTCTTGAGCAGAATTATTGATCGGGCGAAGCGTGGTGAAAAACTGAAGGCGATCAGAGACGCCTACGGCACACCGACATATGCGCTGGATTTGGCGGGGCGGCTACGAGAACTGGCCCAACTCGATCTACCCGGCACTTTCCATGTGGTGAATTCCGGTGAAGGAGTTAGTTACCTAGAGTTTGCTCGCGCTGCCCTGGATCTAGGAGGTTACGCCGCGACGAATCTGGAAAGTATTACGGAGGATACTCTCAAAAGGCCAGCACCGCGCCCCAGAAATTCTCGTCTTAAGTGCTTACTTTCCGAGGCCGTCGGTTTGGCGTCATTGCCCTTTTGGAAAGATTCGCTCAAGGGTTTTGCAACGTTGGATTCGCGGAGTGAAGTAGCCGCGAAACAATAGAATCCTGTGTCCTAAAGCTTGCCAGACGGTAAGTCTCTGCTATTATTCTAGTCTCCTACTGAAGGTCCTGAATTTGAGGTCTAGAAATCAACATGTCGCAAGATAATCGTCTTCTGCCCGTGAGCGCGCTTGACCGCAGCATCGATCGGCCGCTGGCAGACTTCACTCAAGCTAAACCCTACGATGCTTCGGGCGTCGAGCCAAGCACGTTCCGGGATTACTTGTTCGTAATTCTGAAAAGAAAGTGGCTGATTCTTAGTCTGGTGCTGGTAATTACTTCGCTAACCACCATTCAGGCGTTTCGCGCGCCTTCTATCTATGAGGGAGAAACGACAATCCGCATTGAAGAAAAGCCGCCGAACGTATTGCAAACGAAGGAAATCGTCATAACCGGTCAAAGCGATCCCAATTTTTGGGGAACGCAGCTTAAACTGTTGGAGAACCCAGCGCTTGCACGTCAGGTGGTACTCACTTTGGACCTTCAACACAATCCCTCCTTCTTTGGCGGGCAAACGCAAGGTGGCGTTTTTGGGTCTCTCCGTCGGATCCTCTCGAAATCAAAGAAAGTTAATGAGTCCCCGGCTGTCTCCTCGGGACTGACGGTCGTAGGAGAGAGTGAAGTAACTGCAGGATCTTTGACGCCAGAACAATTGGCTGAGCTGGAGCCCTATGAAGACGCCGTCATAGCAGGCGAAATGGTGGAGCCGATTCTAAAAACTAACCTCGTCCGAATCAGGTTCGTACATTCTGATCCCGAGCTGGCTCAGAAGATTGCAAATGCACTTGCCGAAGTATTTGTGAACAACAATCTAGAACGCTCTACGACGGGCTCGAACAAAGCGGAAGATCTGCTTGCGCGAGAGATCGCAAATTTGCAGACCAAAATCAAGCACGATCAGGAAGCACAATTCAACTACGCCAAGAGCAAGAACCTGCCGCTAGTCAACGATACCGCAGGAAACCTCGAAGCCACTCGTCTGGCGACACTCAGCAGCCAACTCTTAGCAGCTGAAAATGAGCGGAAGGAAGTTCAGGCGCAGCTGGAAGCTGCGAAAAAAGAGCGCGATCCATTTTCCATACCGGATGTTAATGCGTCAGCCCGCGTGGAAAAACTGAGGGATCGGATCTCGCTGCTGAAAGAGAAGCGTGACGCGCTCCTCATCATCTACACACCCGAATGGCCAGAGGTCAAAAAAATCGACGCCCAGCTTAAGGGCTTAGAGGATGAACTTGCGAAAGCTCCGCCTGAGATTGTGACCTCGATCCAGAGGAAATATGAAGCCGCCGCTTCTCGAGAAAACCTTCTCAGGCGATCCTATGAACAGCAAAAGGGAACTACTACCCAGCAAACGCGCGACCAGATCGACTTGCTCGCAATGAGCCAGGAGTTGGAAACAAACCGGCAGATTCTAAACACACTACTGCAACGGCAGCGAGAATTCCAGGTGACTAACGGCGATCGTTCAAACGAGGTTAGCATTGCTACTTATAGCCGCTTGCCAAGAACCCCGATTGGTCCTCAGCGCTTTCGAAACATCTTTGTTGCCTTTCTCCTTTCACTGGTAGCAGGCATCGGTCTAGCTTTTCTCCTGGATTTCCTTGATGACACGGTGAAGTCTGTAGATGACGTGGATCGCTATCTCCATTTGCCGGCTCTGGCATTGATTCCATCAAGCCGGGATCGTGGGCGCTTAATTGGAGTTGACGGTGCGTCGCCCACACCTGCGCCGTCGGACACGACAGCTCTCGCCATGGTCAGCGATGCGCGCTCGCCAATCGCCGAATCTTACCGTCACTTACGAACATCGCTTTTGCTGTCGTCTGCAGGCCAACCACCGAAGACGATATTAGTGACGTCGAGTCAGCCCTCTGAAGGCAAAACCACTACAGCTATCAATACGGCTTTTATGCTTGCCCAGACCGGCGCGGAGGTTCTGATCGTGGATTGCGATCTGAGAAGGCCTCGATTGCATACGCATTTTGCCGCGCCGAATAATAAAGGCCTGACTAATTGGCTCTCTGGCGAAACGGATATCGACAGTTTGATTCAAACCTATTCGCAGCGAAGCAATTTGAAGTTTCTCACCTCAGGCGCCGTACCTCCCAACCCGGCGGAGCTTCTAGGTTCAGACGAGATGCGCAAGCTTCTGGGACAATTGACCGAGAGATTTGCGCACATCGTTATCGACTCGCCACCTGCGATATCGTTTACTGACGCCTCGATTCTATCCACGATGGTTGATGGCGTGGTGCTGGTGGTTCACGGCGGCAGAAGTTCCCGGGCAGTCGTGCGGCGGGCCAAGCAGCAGTTGCTTGACGTAGGCGCGCACATCTTTGGCGTGGTTCTGAACAACGTTAAAGTCGAAACGAAGGACTACTATTATTCGGGTTACTACTCGTCGAGTGAGTACACAGACGCCGAGGCACCGGAGGCTGCGGCAGGAGAAACTCCGGGTGTTTCGTAAGTCGCTTAGCCCAACTGCAATGTCCCATTGACCAAATCGAAATCTCGGGTAAGGTCAATTACTTAATGCCTGCTTGCAGAGATTTTCGGCTGCCGCGGGCTTTATTTCTTTTGGGTTGGCTGTGACCCGTTCCGGACCGATGAAGAGCAAATCATTTCGAGCAGAGAGAGAATTCGGACTAATTATCGGCGGGCTTCTTGTTTTGCTTGGAACCTGGTGGCTATATCGCGGGAAATTCATGACGGCCGCTGGATTGATCTTGCCACTCGGCACGTTGCTGATTTTTCTAGGCCTGCTTTGGCCCCGCGCCTTGGTATTACCGAATAAAGGCTGGATGTTGCTTGCCGAAGGACTTTCGTTTGTTTTCACTAGAATAATCCTCGGACTGGTGTTCTTTTTACTCGTAACCCCTATCGGCATTGCAAAACGCTTGATGGGCTGGGATCCCCTCAACCGGCGCGGCGCGCGAAAGACTTCCTACTGGCAACCTTACTCCAGCCGGCAGAGGAACAGGCGTCACTACGAAAAAATGTTTTAGGTTTGAAAGTTGCGAAAACACTTGGCAGATTCGAACATCTAAGTAATCGTCGCCCGAACTGCGATGTTGCGAGCGGCAAGGGCAGTTTTGCCGCATTACGATTGTTTTAAGGAAGGCAAAAGGATTCATCCGCTTAGGATTTGCTGGTAAAGACTCGATGAACAAGATAGCGTCATCAAAAACTTGGATGTTTCACCTTGCGCAAAGTTTTATTGTGGCGGTGACCTTGATAAGTAGTGTGGTTGTTTCGGCGCAGCAGCGGCCACGAAGTCGCGTGGTATCCGCTAACGAGTATCCGGGTGCGGATTTGGGTGCCAAAATCAATGCGGCTGATAAGGCTTTAGGATCTCAGCCTGGTGAGATTGTCGTGAATGGTGGTGGCATCATATCAACGCAGGTGATTATCTCCTCTGGTCACACGTTGCGACTGCTCCCCGGTACGTATGCCGCCAGGACCAGCAAGATACCCATCCTCTTGAAATCGCGCGCTTCTCTCATTGGTTCCGGGTGGAAATCGATCATTGTAGAGTCGACCGCAAAGGATCAGTTCACCGTCATTAGCGCCTACAACCAAAGCATTGTTAATGGGAGTCCAGACTCAGGTTTGGTAATTCGCGACGTGCAAATAAAAGGCGCGAACCCCGGCTTTAACTCCGCACCGCAGGCGATCTCTCTTGGTAACTGCTCAAACTGCCTGGTAGACAGAGTATGGGTGAACGGGACCCGCTCAATCGGAATTCAGCTGGGAGGATCGTCTTCAACCGGTCATTTTGCAGAGAATTCCAAGGTGACCAACTGCCTCTTCACTCGGGTCGCTTCGCAAAATCTGGCACTGGTCAACGGCAAAAATATAGTTTTCGAGGGCAATCGATTTCTCGCCTCCGGTCAGAGGGGAGGACCGGGAAACACAAACATTGATCTTGAACCAAACGAAGCTACCGCTCACATCGAAAATGTTATTATTCGAAACAACTTCATTGACGTTCACGAATCAGAAATGCCGACCACAGGTAACGGCATCGTGGTTCAGGCGACCACCGACACGCCGTACGTTGGTCCGATTCTCGTTGAAAAAAACACAATCATTGGCGGTTCAAACCAAGGAACAATCACGAATGTGATGAGCAATGGCATTTCCGTTTTTGGCACCACCATGAAAGACGTGACGATAAGAGACAATGTTATTACCCGCACCGGTCAAACCGGGATAACTATTGGCGGAACCGGCATCCACGTTATCAATAATCGATTGACCGACGTTGGCGGG
>DATBRN010000403.1:0-6825 GCA_036560225.1 Pyrinomonadaceae bacterium
CAGAATGGCGGTCACGCGAGTGCGTGAGGTATGAGCGAGCCGCGCCACGTCTGAATGGGTCAATCCCTTTTTGCCAACAACTTCGATGATCTTATCGTTCAAGTCGCTGCGGAATTCGATCTCCATTCCGTCGGCGGGTGCGAGGCCCAATACCTTTGCGAGCTCTCTGGCATTGCGAGCAACAACTGGCCTAACTTTCTTCATCGAGCATCTCCTTCAATCTCTTTTACGCTAGGGCGATCTCATGCGGCGGTGTCTTCTGAGTCTTCTTGGCGAAAGCATGGAAGATCAACACTGAATCAGCCAGCTTCGTGTAATAGAAAACTCGATACACGCCGGAGCGGTCTCTTACACGCAATTCTTCAACACCTGACGCAACCGACGACATCGGTCGCGACAACGGCATCGAAAGCTTCTCGCCCTTCTGCAAATCAAAGATTACCTTGCCGAGTTCACGCCGCACGTCTTCGGGAAACTCTCTTAGCGCGTCCCGAGCCTTCGGGTGAAATACGGCAGGCTTCACTTGGCTAGTGTCTCAGATATGAGACATATTGTCTACTCTAATGAATGAGGGCGGTTACTAGCAGTGGCCGCTTGCTGGGTTTCCAGAGTTCAGTCACACTATGCGTCGATGGCTACCCTCCTCAGTCTCTTAGGCAAGGGATTTTTCCCTCGCGAACTGCCACCTCCCTTTAATACAAACTCGTTTGCAACCTATGCACCAACGGTTGCCGCAGGCTGGTCGAACGCCGTAAAGAGGACTTGGACGAGGTGCGCCACCCACAACCTCGCCCGCCCTGGAGGACTACGTCGTCCGCTCAAGATTCCAAACCCCATTTCCTACTTCGTACTCGCGGACATCATCGCGAGCAACTGGACCACTATCAATGATCACACTTGGACAGTACGTTTATCGGCAAGCAGACCCTACGTCATTAGGCGAAGTCCACGATCTGTAGTCCCTCGGTATCGCTACTCCGAACTTTCGCGCTTGCGAGCTCTACGCCGTCGCGGAGCTCGGTATCTTCTTCGCACGGACATCGATCAGTTTTATCCTTCTATTTACACCCACGCAGTTCCTTGGGCTCTTCACACCAAATCCGTTTGCAGAGCGGCGCTAACAGCTCCGGGCGGAGGTGCAACACTTGTTGGCAATCAAATTGATAAGGCACTTCAGTGCATGATGGATGGACAGACGCATGGGATTCCAATCGGTCCCGATACTTCACTAGTCGTGGCGGAGATACTTCTTTCCTCGGTTGACCGGTCGATGCTCAATGCGCATCCCGATCTAATTTCGGGCTTCCGCTATGTCGATGATTATGAGCTGTCGTTTTCCAAGCTGAGCGATGGTGAACAAGTGTTAACTGAATTGCAGGGGCTTCTTGCGGAGTATGAATTAATTCTCAACCCACGAAAGACAACATTGGACTCGTTGCCACAGTCCTTTGAAGATACTTGGGGTGATGAACTTGGAAGATTTCCCGTTCGTGGCTCTGGTAATCCGGTAGCGCAACGAAATGACTTGATAGCGTTGTTCAACCGGGCATTTGAAATTGCGTCAGAACGGCCTCAGGAGCCTGTGCTGAAGTATGCGGTTGCGCGTGTGCAAAACCTCGCTGTCTCTACCGCTGGCTGGAGAACATTTCAAAATTGCATTCTGGACGCGGCGAGTGCTGATCCCGCAACGCTGCCAGTCGCACTCGGTACGTTATACCAAGTGGCTGCTCTCGGCGGTCATACGGTTTCAAGATCGCCGCTAGCCGAAGTGTTCGAAAGTGTTATTGCCGTGCATGCGCCGCGCGGTCAAGGTAGTGAAGTATCATGGGCTTTATGGGGTGCCTTGGCTTGGAATGTGGCGCTCAGTAATGAAGCCGCTCAGTCCATAAGCGAGATGAATGACGACATCGTGGCGCTTCTCGCACTCGATGCCGATTCGCGGGGCCTCTTCCCCACAGGTGCTTTAGATACGACTGCGTGGAGCAATTTGGTATCAGACACGGACGCGCTCAAGAATGAACATTGGCTTCTCTCATACGAAGCGAATCAGAGGGGTTGGTTAACGACTCCGGCGGTCGCTACTCATTCAGTTTTCTCAGCTCTGTCGACCGCAGGTGTGAGTTTTTACGATCCGCTTCAGGCGTCACCACAGTTTCCGCAAGCCGGTCGCGGGGTGCCTGGGGGCGTACTGCCTGATTATTACGCGTAGATAGTTGGTCGGATTAACTCGAGGTTATTTTCAATCGCCCCAACAACTGATCGCATTTCTATATCTATTTCATCTGACCTAAGCTCTTGCGCTATCCGTGCCGCACCGAACGATACCCCAAAAGAAGTCTTCGTCCACTCCGATAACATTGACAACACTCTCTTGCCGGACACTACGCTCAATCGCCCGTCTAGACTCACCCAAGCTTGGTCTATTCTCTGTCTGGCTCTTTGATTGGCCTTTGCTATACCTCCCGCCCGATCGTCCAAGTGGAAGTCATTAGCCATAGCGTCAAAAGCTTCTTCACGGATGCTGTCTGTAATCGCGATAAGCTTTTCGGTGATTTCGTCAACTGTTGGATAGTCAGACTTGGCCGATGATTTGACTATTCGCTGAATCGCCGTTGGAACAATCAGGTAATTCTCAATCTCTTTTCTCGTCCAGATATGGAGCTCGACGGAATGATCATGAGCAGAATCCAGTCGGCTGCGAATTTGCTCGGGGGTATGGTAGTCCGAATCTAAAACACAGTATGTGGTGATGTCGTCTCCTCCCGCATTCTTCAAGAACAAAGAGGAGCCAATGGCATTATTCCACCCGCTCCAGCCGCCGAGTGAGTTGTGCGGAATAGCATCCAACGGTTCAGAGCTGTCTGGAAACAAGGTATCGTGAAATCGCTTCAGCAGAGTGATGTCTTTCCCTTCAACCAAAAGGAATCGTCTTGCTGACCACAACCTAGTCAGTTGAATATTGTGAGCACTACCTATGTTCTCTAAAACGCGCTGTACAGCCGGAAGCGATGTCGCAAATTTGGATTCACTCCTTCTTCGATCGACAACCAGAACATGTTCTGGCTCCACTTCCGCTAAAATCTCAGTGGAATGAGTTGCAATGATTATTTGCTGCGGTCGATTGCGCAGAAGCCGAACAAGACGGCGTTGCAGATCTGCATGCATATACACATCAGGTTCGTCCAGAATTATTGTGTCGTCTGAGGCAAATTGATTGGTCAAGAACCACATTGCTTGCAACCACATTTGTAACCCATGTCCCATCCACGCTGCCTCAGCAACGAAACCGGAGTCTTGAACGAGGAGCGATAGCGTCGCCTGCCCTGGAAGTTTCCCTCGTCCTTCTAGATCCAGAATTCGCAGTCCTGGCCAAGACGACTCAGCTAATGCCTTAAACTCCGCAAAATAATCGTCGTAGTAGACATTCAATTGATTTCGAAAGTGGATCGAGGACAAAGAGGAGTAAAGGGCACGCCGCACATATTCAGGAGTCAGGATCTTTTCTTCTCTTAGAAGCGGCGACACTTGAGGAAGTATGTAAATATCGGGAAGTACGAGTGACTGAGCCAGAGCGCTCGTTGAAATTACCTCTCCTTTGGTGTTCTTCAAAACGGCGTGGAGTTCGCCCTCTCCGCCTATGTAGATCGTCACAGTCGCGCCGTTTTCAAAGACGGCAGATATGACGGCTGGAGGATCTCCGTAGTTATTAAACACGCTATCCAAATTGATCTCAGTGTTCCTTAGTGATGGAGCGACGCCTTTTTCACGTTTGGGAATATCTAACCATCTTGGCACGCTCGAAAACTGCAAGCGCTGATACCGATTTGCAACAAGAGATATGAGGCGCAGTGATTCCACAATTGTGGACTTGCCAGCGTTATTCTTACCGACGATTATGGTCTTCTGGTGAAGAGGTACGAGATGATCCTCAAAGCCACGGAAGTTCTTCAAGTGGAGGGACCTAATCATAATTACGTGCAGACGTTGAGATGAGTAAAGTGGCGGGCATTTTATTCTTGATAACAGGAATTTGCCAGTTTGGTTGGTGACCTAGCGCAATCGACGTAAGTGTTTCAGGCGCGGCGAGGCGGCAACCTGCCCGATGGCGCGATTATGGCGCGATGGCGTGATTTTACGTAATCTTACCTGACGCCCTTTGACGGCTGCGGATTCGGTAAATGCTGTTACATCTTGCTTGGTCCAACTTCGTTAGTGCCCCTCAAACCGTCTCATAATCTGTTGGTTCGGGGTTCGAATCCCTGCGGGGGCACCAATAGAATCACTGAGTTCCAGGTGGCCGCGGCTTCAGACGAATTTGAAAGACCTTTGGCCAGAGTTTGCCGGTCACAAACAGCCTGCGGCCCGCAGCGTCGTAGGCAATCCCATTCAAGGCCGGATGCAGAGGCTCTGAGGGTAGCTGCCGGATGAGCGGTTTCAGTCCTGCCAGATCGATCCAACCGGTGACTTGGCCAGAATCCGGTTGAATAATTGCGATTCGATCTTGCCGTTGAACGTTGGCGTAGATCTTGCCGTCGACGAACTCCAGTTCATTCAGATATGCGACAGGCTCGTTTCCGTCGAAAACTTCGAGGCGGCCCAGCTCCGCGAAAGTTTCAGGATCCAGAAATCGCAGTTTCGCGGAGCCGTCGCTCATGATGAGCCGGTTTTCGTCATGAGTGAGGCCCCATGCGTCACCGGGATACTCGAAAATGGACTGGGGTTCGAAGGACGCAATGTCGTAAATCACGCCGATTTGGTTTCCGAAGTGTCGTTTGAGGTCCTCGAAGAATTTACGCAGGTGCCAAGGGGGCGCATTCCCCCGCCTTCTTGGAGTCAACTGGAGCAGCCTGCCGCGCCACTCGGTCAAGCCTTCGGCGAAATCGGCGGGATTCACTGCGCGCTGTTGAATGATCTCACCAGTCTCCAGCCGAACCTTTCGCAGTGACGATCGTCCGGTGATGCCGATGCTTTCATAAAGGAATCCGTCAATATAAATCAGCCCCTGCGTGTAAGCCTCAGTATCGTGTGGGTACTCGGCAACGATCTCGTATCCAAAAACGCTGCCCACAGCCTGCGTTTTGCGAACGGCCACAGGCGTGGGCGGCGCCGTTGCAGAGCGACGGCGTTTCAGAAGGATGACTGCAATGGTTGCCAGGACCAGCAATCCGATGACGACTATCCCGATTCGCTTCACGCTCATAACGGTCTGACAATCCACTTTGGTCCTTCGGTGAGTTGACCTTCAGGCGTGACCGCAATTTCGCCAACCTTCTTGCCGTCCGCCTCATGATCTGTTGGTTCGGGGTTCGAATCCCTGCGGGGGCAGCAATCAAATGGTGTACTAGTTCTTTGGGATCTCACTGACTGGCAGTTTCACCCGGCGGCCGGCAGGGTTGTCCTTTCTCGTATTGTTTCAAATCCGTCCTCAGTTTTGGCAGGAGATCCGTTTTGCGTTCCTGCTCGGCCACGGCAATCAGTTTTCGCTGCAACACGGCTGCTTCATCACAGCGCGACAGTTCAGCCAAAGCCATCGCGACCAGCGCACCGTGCGGTAATGATCCGCTTTGCTTGAACACCATTTGAGCAAATTGGAGCGCCCGGGCACCATCACGTAGGTCGTACTGTGGCGATGCAGCGAGCAGATAAGCGAGCATCACAATAGTTTGCCCTTTCTCGGGGTTTCGCGCGTGCCCCTTTTCCAGACTCTCCACTGCTTGCTTGTACTGCCCCATTCGTTGCAGAAGTTTCACCTGTTCAAGCAGCGCTTCTTCATTGTCAGGATCGGCCAAAGCCACGCGCGAGAATTCTGCGAGTGCCTCTTCCAGGCGTTCGGATTTCATTAACTCTCGAGCCAGTAGGAACCGGGCGCTGAGATCGTTCGTGTCAAGCCTGAGAACGGCTTGCAGATGGACGATAGCCTGCTCATGCTTGTTTTCCTTGCCCAACAGAATGGCCAGATTGTAATGCGCATTGCTATTTGTAGAATCGATACGAAGAGCTTCTTCATATTGGTCAGCCGCGCCCTTTAGATCCCCAGTCGAGACGAGTACGGCGCCCAGGTTCACGTGCGCCGGGATACTGTTACGGTTTGCCGCAATTGCCTTGCGAAACTCATCCGCCGCTTCTGCATATCTCCGCGCCTCCACGGCCAGATTGCCGCGAATCACGTGGATACGCTCCCCCTTGATCAACTCCTGCAGGCCGTCTACCAGCGGATCGTTAACTCGCACGCCTACGGAACCTTGTTGCGCCAGGTGGGCCGTCGCTTTCTCGGTGTTGCCCAGCCCGCGATAGGCCATGGCCAGAGAATAATGAATTCGATTTGCTGCCGGTATCAGCCGGAGCGCCTTCTCAAAATTGTTGATTGCCTGACCGTAACTTCGCTGCGACAGAGCGACCTGTCCCAGCCCGTAAAGCGCCGCCGCACAATTCTCATCAATCAGCAGCGCTGCGCTGAAATTCTCTTTCGCGTCTTCCAGCCGATCTAGTTGCAGATAGATGTTACCGAGATTCACGGGCACGGCCGCGTAGTCCGGACGCAAACCACGCGCGGTTTGATAGCCACGTATCGCGTCGTTGAAGCGACCCTCCTGCTCGTCCAGCTTGGACAGGAGATAGACCCAGCGAAACTCTTTCGGTGTCAGCTGCGCAGCGTTGAGGTAGCACTCGCGGGCCGGAGAGTTGAGCGAATAAGCGTGGTAGCTTTCCGCCATGGCGCCGTAAGCATTGCTCAGCGTCGCTTCACTGCTGTTAGCCTTCACCGTTTTGGCAAGCGAGGATTGTAAGGACATCAGTTGTTCGCGGACATCGGCTTCCAACTTCGTC
>DATBRN010000404.1:0-24977 GCA_036560225.1 Pyrinomonadaceae bacterium
TGCCAGAGTGAGTGCTGATGCTAAGGTGTATTGATGCACATAAAACATAGCGTCGCTGTGATTACTGGCGCCGCCAACGGAATTGGTCGCGCTCTGGCCGAGCGTCTTGCCGGTGAAGGCGCGCGCCTCGCTCTCGCGGACATTAACAAAGAAGAGCTCGACGTGGTGGCCCACAACCTGAAAGCCAAAGGCTGTGAGGTTGCGGCGTATGCCATAGATGTCGCGGACAAACAGCAGGTGGAGTCGTTGCGCGACAGCGTGGTCAAACAATATGGCCGGGTGGACTGGCTGATTAACAACGCGGGAGTTGCGCTCCGCGGTAACGTTGAAGAGGTGTCGCTGGCCGACATCGAGTGGCTGATGGGGATCAACTTTTGGGGCATGGTCTATGGTGTCAAATATTTCCTGCCGATCCTCAAACAGCAGGAGAAGGCGTACATCGTAAACTTGTCGAGTGTGCTGGGGATTATCGCGCCCCCTGGAGAAGCCGCCTACTCATCCAGCAAGTTCGCAGTGCGTGGCTTCACCGAAGCGTTAAGGCATGAACTGGCGGGCACAAATGTGCAAGTCTCGAGCGTCCACCCAGGCGGTATTCGCACCGGGATTGTGAAGTCCAGCAGAGTCGGCGCGGGGACTGACCCTCAACAGCGCGAACTGGACGTTTTGAAGTTTGAGCTACTCGCTCGTACCACACCCGAGCGCGCGGCGGATCGCATTGTGACTGGCGCATTGCGAGGCAAGACTCGCATTCTCATCGGGCCCGACGCCTGGCAAATCGATCGGATCCAACGTCTCCTGCCCGAGCGCTACTGGCGAATCATGGAGCCACTGCTTGACTGGCGCATCCGTAAGGTCGGGAGCTGGCGTGATTAGTGGGCAGTGGGCAGTGGGCAGTGCGCAGGTCAAAGACCATTCCCTGCTTGACCCACTGCTCACTGCTCACTGCTCCTTGAGGTCTCCGACCTTAGGATCAAGTCGGCGATCCCGGAACCGCTCGAGCTTTGCTAATTTGCAGGTTGGGAAGGTGGGCTTGCCCCCGCCGGAGCGTCACGGCGCGCTTGGTCGCTAGAAGACTCTTTCTCTTTCCTTCTTTAGTGCCTTTGACCCTTAGCTCTGATCTGCGGTAGCGGCTCTGCCTTATCGCGCCATTGGCGCTCCGGCGGGGGCAAGCCCACCTTCCCAACCTGCAAATGAGCGAAGCTTGATCCAGACTGACATCGGTATCCAATACTGAGACTGGTACATGCCGGGCAGAATCTTCGGTTACAATTTCGCCCCGCAAACTAACAGTTCGCCTTACGCGCAATCAAAGCATGCAAACACCTACGACAATGCCCGAAAAGATTCATCGATACCCGTGCCCGGCGTGCGGAGCCGATCTGCTTTATGAACCAAGAGATGGTGTTCTCTGCTGTCCTTATTGCAACTACAAGGAGGCCATTCCAACTAGCGGAGAAGGGGTCGAGGAACGATCGTTTGAACAGTATCTTCAAATCAGGCCGGAGCAATTGGAACAATTGGCCGCGAACGCGCTCGAAGTGCAATGTCAGAGTTGCGGTGCGACGGTCGCGTTCACGCCACCGGAAGTCGCCCGCCAGTGCGATTTCTGCGGCGTACAGATCGTGGCCCAGCCCAAGTCTGCCGATCCGATTCTCGCGCCCGAAGGCGTTTTGCCTTTTTGCATCACGCAACAACGGGCGAATGCGGACTTACGGCAGTGGCTACAATCAAGATGGTTTGCGCCAAACGCGCTCAAGAGCTTTGCTCAACCTGATTCAATCCGTGGCGTCTACCTTCCGTTCTGGACCTACGATACAAATACAACAAGTCATTACACTGGCGAGCGCGGCGAGCACTATTACGTCACCGAAACCTATTACGAAAGGGATTCCCAGGGAAATCAGGTTGCCCGCACAAGAAAGGTGCGACACACTCGCTGGTACTCCGCTTCCGGAACGGTTTCACGGTGGTTCGACGATGTTCTGGTCCCGGCTACCGTCTCGCTCGCACAGAATCGTCTAGAGGCGTTAGAGCCCTGGGACCTGTCAGAGCTAAAGCCATATGATCCGGCGTTTCTTTCGGGATTCAAGGCACAGCGCTATCAGATCGATCTCGCGAAGGGTTTCGAACGCGTAAAAGAAGTTACAGCAGATGTGATTGAGAGCGACGTTCGTGAGGACATTGGCGGTGATGAGCAAAGGATTCACAACATCGCCACCCACTACTCAGGGATCACATTCAAGCATCTTTTGCTGCCCGTTTATACCGGCGCGTATAGCTTCAATCAGAAAATCTATCAAATCGTTGTTAATGGTCGCACGGGCGAGATCCAGGGAGATCGGCCGTACAGTTTCTGGAAGATCACGCTTTTTGTCGTGACGATCTTGTTAATAGTGCTGATCATTTTGCTGGCATTAAGCCTGGCAAACAGTTAACAAGGCACCGGGTAGTGTCCTAATTTACCCTTTGCGCAATCTTTGCGTCCTCTGCGACCTTTTGCAGTTCCTTGTTTTGGATTACTTATCGCAAACTACGCGAAGAGCCGCAAGGTACGCAAAGAAATTTCCAGATCAGGACACTATCAGGCACCGAGACTGATGGATACTTTATTCAAAACGGTGATAAAGTATTCGCTTGTTGGTCAGCCCGTAGATTCCAGTTATGGGCACGCATGATTCCGTCCCCCGAATGTGTTTGGGTTGTTGAAAGGATAGAAACCCATGAAGGTGACGGATGTCTTTCGAGCATGGGGCCGCATTCTTGGCGGCTACTATCCCTCATTATCCATCGAGATTACACGCGAATGTCCGCTCCGCTGTCCGGGCTGTTACGCCTATGAGCCTGAGCATCTGGGAGATGTTGGGCCATTGCGATCGCTGGCCGACTACAAAGGTCAGGAATTGATAGACGGTGTCTTGAGTCTGGTCCGCCGTTATCGCCCGGTCCATGTCTCAATTGTCGGCGGCGAGCCTTTGGTCCGTTTTCGTGAGTTGGACGTTTTATTGCCGCGCTTGAGCGAGATGGGACTTACCGTACATCTGGTGACCAGCGCAGTGCGACAAATACCGCTCAAGTGGGCGCAGATCAAGGGCCTCATAGTGATCGTCTCGATAGACGGTTTGCAACCCGACCATGATGTCCGCCGGAAACCTGCTACCTATGAACGTATTCTGAAAAATACGGAAGGCTATCCTTTTACTGTTCACTGTACGGTGACCCATCAGATGATGGACCGTACGCAATATTTTGAAGAATTCGTGTCGTTCTGGTCCAGCAGATCCGAGGTAAGAAAAATCTGGTTTAGTTTATTCACTCCGCAAGTAGGGGCTGACGCAGAAGAAATCCTGTCCCAGGATGAGCGCGCACAGGTTTTGGCCGAACTCACATGCTTGCGTTCATCTTTCCCAAAACTGAAACTACCCAATGCAGTGATAGAAGGCTATCAAAAGCCTCCGCGCTCGCCAGGTGAATGCATATTTGCACGAACCACAATAAATTTTACGGCAGACCTTCAAAGTAAGATCACTCCTTGCCAGTTCGGCGGCAATCCGGATTGCTCGCAATGTGGCTGTCTCGCGTCCGCCGGGCTGAAGGCTGTGAGTGACTATCGATTGATGGGTTTCCTACCTGTAAGTTCTCTTTATAATGCCTCCGATGCCATCGGCAAAGTAGCTGCGAGATTCCACTAACAAGGCCTTTTACCGCGAAGCGGTTACGTAACCGCTTCGCGGTAAAACTGCCAGCCGGTGCTAATGATCGTGGGGCACAGTAACCGTCACCCTTTGGCTTGACGAACCACCCGCGCTGTCGGTCGCGGTGATTGTGATTGTATAGATACGCCCGTCGCCATTACCCGACCGCTCTGCCAGCAAACGCACGTGATGCTCGTCTACGACCTCCCAGTCGGTCGAGGTGTTGCCGTCACCATTGCCGTTGACCGGCTCATTGCTCGCTATGGCGAGGCTAGTAGTGGTGGCGCCGCAGTTGTCCGTCACATCATAGCTGACCGTGACATCCACCATCTCATGATTAGGCTGCCACAGCACTGGTCTGTCTACCGACAGGTTGGAGATGACCGGCGGTGGGTTAGAAGCCACTACCGACGCTGTGGTCGAGTTGTTGTTTGGATTGGCGTCGGGCGTCGAGGAGTTGACCGTTGCCGTGTTGCTGATCACCGTGCCGTCGGCCAACGAACATGTCACCTCAGCTACTAGAGTGATGGCGATTGATGATCCGGAGGCCAGCGAATTGATGGTTACAAAGCGGGCATTGCCGGAGCCGCCACAGATGGCCCCGCCGGTCGCGTCGCACGATACGAAAGTCGTGTTGGCTGAAAGGTTATCAGTCAGCGTCAAGGACTCAGCCGTGCCCGGTCCGTTATTGGTAACCGTAATATTGTAAGTCACGTTCGAGCCGGTTAGTACAGGATTGGGCGAAGCGATCTGAGTGACCGACAGATCGGCATTGGCGCTGAAGCCCTCGAATTGGCTTGCTCGAAGCGCGCTGGTGGTAAAGGCGTCGGAGACAACTAACGAGTCTCCTCCGCCGAATAAGATTAGGCCTCGAATGAAATATGGTCCATCGAGACCATTGCGGCCGATCCGATCGCCGTTGAAGGTGAAAAACATAGTGTTAAGACCGGAGTTGAAGAAGGCGGATCCGGCCGAGAACCCTATCTCCGTGCCGTTGCGATCAGCGAGTCGCGCTGACCAACTGTAGAAGCCCGGGTTAATGACCTCTACCTCGACGCCGACCCTGAGAAGATTGAAGAGGCCATTGCCATCGTTGTCGATGCCTGTGGTTGAACCGTTTCCCGTCAGGCTAAGTCCAGCATGCTGGAATTGACGAAAGCTGTAGGCTGCTGTCTGGTGGACGTCGACCCGCTCGTCGACGGGCAATACGTCCAGGTCGCCCTCTTCGGAGAGGATGACGGAACTGAGCCGATAAGGGCCGTCCACCCGGTTTTTGAAAATTGCTTCACCATCGAAGTGTAGCGGGACTGTTTGCTGTCCCGCGTTCAAGCTCATCAGGACTGACGCGTTGTGCGTGTTGCCGGCAGAGTCCGTAAGGACAGCGAGAACGCGATAGTTACCCGCAACGGTTACGTTCACTCCCGTCTGGATGACGAGTTGGTTGAACAAGCCGTCACCGTCCGTGTCTTGTCCGAAATCCTGAAAGGGTCCAGAAATAGTGGACGTGCTCCGGCTCACAGTCGCGATAGTGAAATCCGCGCGGCTGAAAGCTGGGTTCCCTGGGGCAGCGTTGCGACTCGCGTTAAAGGCGATGCGGTAGGTGCCGGGCTGCGTTGTGTCGCTAAGTGCACCCGTATAGACGCCGTCGTTTGCGATTGCGTCGCCGTCTGTCCCATCATCGTGCATTGAAATGTCGCGCAATGAATTGTCTGGAAGCGCAACTCTCGCGATGACCGAAGCGCCAGTGAGCGGCGCGCCACCGTTCTTGACGGTGCCCAAGAATCGAAGAGTTTCACCGGCGTGAACGCTTTGTCGCTCAACCGTACCGGCGAAGGTGATAGCCGGATCCTCCAACCAACCGCTGGCTGCATAGCCAACCTGGCCGGAAGGTTCGGTGACTGAGGGCGCGCTGACCTCAATGGTCCACATGCCCGTTTCCGGCGCGCTGAAGTTATAAACTTCCAGGATCCCTCCCTCGATTTCTGCTTCGTCATGCGAGACGTCCGTGCGACCGACTACCGACGCGGCATCAAAGCGTTGGCCAGAAGGTGAGATCAGTGCCAGGTCCAGGTTGCCGGACGGATACATTAGAGAAAAGTATGTAGGAGTCGCCTGGTCAATTGGGATGGTCTGATGCTGAACTTCTCCCTGACGAATGGTGGCAGCTACTGGGGCCGTGCTAGCAATCGAGGGCGTCAGTTCTTCTACCTGCGCCAACGCGTTTGTCCCGAAAATTTCTATGCGGTCGCGCACGTTGTTGTAAACGCCGAGTGATCCGTTCAACTGCGTGTGCTTAGCCTCCCCGTTGCCGCCACTTGATCTGAACTGGCGGTTCTCCGTGTAGCTAAGCGCGTGCACTGAGCTGGCGGGCACAATGGTGTCGCCTGGTTTGCCCGAGATGAGCAGCAACAGTCTGTCAACCGGGCGGCAGAAGATGTTGAGGAAGAAACAATCGGGATCGTAGTCGCCAGCCAGGGCCGTGTATTTGACTTTGGGGTTCGGGCCGTGTGTCGCGTTGTAGATGCCCATGTACGGCCGCGTCAGTTGGATGCCGGCCGGAGCAGCAAGAGCGCTGAAAATGAGCGCGGGAATCCCCCCGAAATAGACGGCAATCCCCTGCGCCACGTCGGCCAGGCGCGTACCACCATTCGGCGTGCCGAGTTGTATGACGCGCTCTACCGAATCATTGTTTTCGACGAAGTGGCGAGCGTCTATTCCGCCTTTGCTGTGGCAGACGAGATCAACTTTGTCCACGCCCCAACGCTTTTTGGCATTGGCGACCTCGCCGGCGATCTTAATGGCGTTGTTCTGAATGCTGTCGAGGTTGCCCATGTTGAGGCGGTTGCTGTTTGGGATGCCAAGGCTGTTCAGCTTGTTCACCCAGCTGAAACTGGATTTGTTCCACGACCCACCATCGGAGAGTATCCCGTGCGCCATCACGATCGGCCTTGCAACTTTGAAGGTGAGCGCCGCCCAGTCGATCGCGGTGCACCACACGAAGTCAGAGTTGGCCGTGTCAATGTCGATCTGGACTATGTTGTCGGCGGGCACAATGGTACCCCCTGGCCCCGGATCGGCCGGGAAGTTTACCCACTCGATCGGCACGCTGAACTCATTCAACCTCCATACCCCGTCGTCGCCCTGAAGGAACTCTGTAGGCACTACGTTGCCGTTAAAGCTGACGCGGTCACGCTCAGGGTTGAAGAAACCTCCACCGCCGAAGAAATCGACATCAAAGGCCGGCATCTGCAGGGTTGCAGTTTCGGAGATCAGGCCGTTTGCTTTTAGCTTTTGAACGTCGCCCACGTGGCGCGTCACTGGAATGTTGAAAACCAACGGTCCTTCGTCCCGGAAAGTGCAGAAGGTGTCCAGTCCCGGGCCGCAATCGACGACGAAAGTCGTGTCGTCAGGTTTGGGCGGGGCGAAAGGCGAAGTGGGGCAACTCTGCACCGATTGCGCGCTTAGGCTCTGTGCGGTGGGGCGTAACCCGCGAGGGCAACCCCCGGGCTCGCCGGGTTGGGGATCTCGAATGTTCTGAGTAAGGGAAGATTTGTCCTGCGCAGGTTCTGAATCCGCCTCTTGCGAGTCGAGGCTCAGGTCGACCGTGGGTTGAACAGGTCTCACACTTTGAGCGATGCCTAGTTGACCGGTTAGGAAACTGAATAGGAGCAGCAGCGTAATTGTTAGTTTTCGGTGCATGACTTTTCCTCCTCGCAGATGACGAGTGTGAAGGTTGTGTTAGCAGAATCTACTTGTTGAGGTCAGAGTGTGTCGGTTTTTGGGTAGTGTCCTAAATTAAACTTCTCTGTGCACCTCCGTGTTTACTCTGTTACTGTGGTGGATTAGCGTCCGAAATCACTCACCACCGAGAAAAAGAGAACAAGGAGGTGCAACAGGTCAAAAACCGAAAACTAAGACACTACTGGTTTTTGGGTAGTGCGGAGCACTACCGGTTTTTGAATGGAGTTGCCCAGAACATCGCCCCGCACTACAATGCTGGCGGCTGCCGCATCTCCTGAACTAAACATTGCTTCCTCACGATGCCCGTGCAAAATACTTGGAGAGTTGTGCGGAAGTCCTTAGAAGGCTCTCAAAGAATTCTCAAATTGCCTATGGTCAGGCAAATCAAATATTTCTACGAGTTCGGCCCTTTCCGCATGGATCCCGCCGAGCGTCTCCTCATGCGGCACGGCACGCCGGTGCCGCTGACGCCGAAGGCTTTCGAAACGTTGCTGATACTTGTCCAGAACAGCGGACACGTCTTGACGAAAGACAAGCTAATGCGCGAGGTCTGGCCGGATACTTATGTGGAGGAAGCTAATCTGACACAGAACGTGTTCACGCTTAGGAAGGTTCTGGGCGAAAGCCGTGACGGGCGCCAATACATCGAGACTGTTCCCCGTCTCGGATACCGCTTCGCTCCTATTGTGAGGGAAGTGCGGGGTGAAGGTCCCAATCGGTCGATCGATTCCCTTGCCGTCATGCCGCTGATGAACGCGAGTGGCGACCCAAATCTGGAGTATCTCAGCGACGGCCTTACGGAAAGCATCATCAATAGCATGTCGCAACTGCCGCAGCTGCGGGTCATCGCACGAAGCACAGTCTTCCGCTACAAAAGCCGGGAGGTTGACCCGGAAAAAATCGGTCAAGATTTGAGCGTCCGGGGAGTACTTACTGGAAGGGTGCTTCAGCTCGGCGAGAGACTGATCATCAGAACCGAACTGGTGGATACGGCTGACGGGTCGCAGCTCTGGGGAGAGCAGTATAACCGCAGGCCGTCCGACCTTCTTGCGGTCCAGGAAGAGATTTCGAGGGAGATCTCGGAAAAGTTGCGCATACGATTAACAGGCGAGGAGATGGAGCGGCTGACGAAACGTCATACTGAGGACACCGACGCCTATCAACTTTATCTTAAGGGTTGCTACTTCTTGAACAAGTACACCAAAGAAGATGGTGAGAAAGCGCTCGACTACTTTCAGCGCGCGATTGCTCTAGACCCGAACTATTCTCTGGCCTACGTCGGGCTTGCCGACTATTATTACAGAATTTCGACCACGTACCAGTCGCCCCGCGAAGCGTTTCCGAAAGCAAAGGCAGCAGCGCTGAAGGCCCTGGAATTAGACGACACCCTGGCCGAGGCACACACCTCCCTCGCCTACATCTTGATGCTCAATGACTGGGACTGGGCCGGGGCCGAGACGGAATTCAAACGAGCCATTATGCTCAAGCCTGGTTACGCCTCGGCTCACCGCTGGTACGGAATTTATTTGGTTTTTGTAGGACGATTCGACCAGAGCCTCGAGGAGATGGAACGCGCCCATGAGCTTGATCCGCTTTCGCTTCAGATCAATGTCAGCTTAGCCGCGCCCTTTTATTTTGCGCGCCAGTATGAGCAAGCGATAGAACACTTTCAGAGGACGCTCGAGATGGACCAAAACTTTTGGCCGGCGCATTACCTGCTAGGTTGGGTTTATGAAGAGCGTGGGGAATTCGCCAAGGCAATCGAGGAGTTCCAGAGGGCCAGAAAGTTAGATGACACGCCGATGATCTTGGCAGGGCTCGGGTACGCTTACGCAGTGGCCGGAAAGCATAGTGCAGCCCAGAAGATTCTTGAGGAGTTAAAAGCTCTCTCGAAGAAGCGTTACGTTTCGCCATACTTCATAGCCATCGTTCACGCCGGCCGGGGAGAAAAGGATGAGGCCCTCGAATGGCTTGAGAAGGCATCCGATGATCGCTCAGAGATGTTGGCTTGGCTTAAGGTGGCCCCCGAAGTCGACAGCTTACGCCCGGATCCGCGATTCGCAAGTATCATGCGCCGAGTCGGGTTCGCGTAACTAAACCCTCAGATCAATACCAGCCTCACGTCACCGCTACACTAAGACACTCAGTCACTGCGGTGTAGAGGAAAACACATTTTCCATTTGTCATATCACATTTTTCATTTGTCATCGTCTCAATGAATCTTTCAAGTTCCGCAGCCCGCCGATGAAAAATGAAAAATGGGATATGAAAAATGGAAAATGCTCGACCCTCCTTCATGTCCCATTCATCTCGAGCAAAAAATCAAGTGTCCGGCTTAGAACATAACCGACGGGCGCTGTGGCTAGTGTATTATGTTCGGCTAAAACGACCTGCCTCGATGCCAACAGCGCGATGGCTCTGAGCTGGCGAGATGAAAAATGATTATCCAGCCGAACATCGCCCAATCCTTCCAATCACCGATTGTGCGCGTATTGCTAATTGCGATAGCGATTGGGCTGCTCTATGTGCTCTGGAGGGAGGTGCGAAAGATCCCGCCCAAGCTGTTTGCACTGATGGCAACAGCGTTCGTGGACATGGTGGGCCTGTTGATGATCCTTCCGCTCCTGCCGTTTTATGTTAAGGCACTCGGCGGGTCGGGCTTCGATGTGCTTGGACGACACCTTGGCATTGGGACCATCATGGGCTTCATCGTTTCGTCTTTCACCTTCGCACAGTTGTTGAGCGCACCGATGTGGGGCCGGTTTTCTGATCGGGTGGGACGGCGGCCTACGCTCCTCATCGCTTTGGGAGCATCAGCAATCGCGTATCTGATTTTCGGGTTCGCACACTCACTGCTTGTTCTGTTCCTATCGCGCCTCGTGCAAGGGGCAGGGGGCGGCACTGTCGGAGTGATCCAGGCTTATGTGGCGGATTCAACTGATCCGAAGGATCGCGCGCGAGCGCTAGGCTGGCTCTCAGCAACAACCAACCTAGGCGTGGCGTTGGGTCCGCTGCTTGGCTCCGTTGCTATTACGTTGGGGACGCACGATCTGCTTCCGGGGCCGCGGTCGATGAAGTTGGGCAGCACCGCGCCAGGAATCATGGCGGCTGCTCTCTGCTTGCTTAACATGATCTTCGTCGCGCGCTTTCTGAAGGAGTCGCGTAATCTCAGTGAGCAACCGCAGGAAGGAGAGGTACGGCGCACTTCGTCGCAGGCGATCTGGCGCGTGATCTCACATGCGAGTGAGCCTTCGTCGCGTCTGATTTGGATCTATGCGATCACTATCGGTGCTTTTCAGGGAACCTTCGCGGTGCTCGCGCTCTTCCTGAACGCGCGTTTTCAAGTCACTGAACAGACCATTGGCTATTTCTTCATGTACGTGGGAGCTATCTCGGTTTTCACTCGAGTACTGTTGCTGGGCCGTGCCGTAGATTGGCTGGGCGAGGCAAATCTCTCGCGGCTGGGTATCCTGCTTCTGGCCACTGGCGTCCTTGGTATGCCGTTATCGTGGAGTCTGGGAACGCTGGCGCTCGCGGTAGCGCTTATCCCGTTAGGTACCGCGTTTACATTTCCTTGCGTAACTGCGCTTCTGTCGCGAGTGATCGCGCCCAGAGATCGAGGTCTCTACATGGGAATGCAACAAACTTATGGCGGTATTGCGCGCATTATTGCGCCGCTGTTCTTTGGCTGGTCTTTTGACAAGCTGGGAGTATCGTCGCCGTACTTCTTTGCTTCAGCGATTCTGCTGGCGACACTTTCGCTTGGCTTTGGGCTGGATAAGTACGCAAGGCCGGAAAGGGTGGTCGCGCCGGAACCAATCACCGATAAGAGTAAGTCGCAATCTGAATCGATTGCGGTTGCGGATGAAGCCTCTCTTGCGGCGGAAGGCTCGCCACCTGTATCCCCATAGTGCCCTAGTTTTGTAGGGGCGCTGTGGTTGAGTAGTCCAGGGTAAGGTTGAGTGGCAGCATCCGGTCGCTACCGCTCACGGTTCTGTTGTTGAGTAGTTCAGGGTAAAGTTGAGTGGCAGCATCCGGTCGCTACCGCTTACGGTTCTGTAGTGGCTCCACCCTTACTTCACTGCCGCGCGCCTGAAGGTACCTTTCCGGTCGTAGCTGCCGAAGGCGAACAGTGCAAAGAGTGCCGTGATCAATAAGAGACAAAGGAATACATAAACCCGACCGATCTTCCATCGCTTCCAACTCGGTCCTGCATGTGCAGCCGCCGAAGACTCGGTAGGATTGAATGTACGCGCGTTGAGACTCGCTTGTGAGGTTTCCAGAATGCCCTTCAGACTATTTACGGCTCTGTCCTCAACAATGCCGCGTTTAATCTTTCCGAACATGCCTTCCAGCCCGTCCGTCCGTGTACGATTCTCGTAGAACAGATACGACCCAGGATTCGCACCTGGAACATTTACGAACGCTGTTAGCGCAAGCGAGGAATTATAGTAGTGGTTGGCATAAATCTGCTTCGATGCAATCAGAATCTGCGGTCCAGTTTGCGCCTCACGTCTGTAGATCATGATGTGGTTAAAAGCAATAACGGGTTTTAGACCAAACTTGATCTTCGACCACACAATTGCGTTCTCCACCAGATGTAGCTCCGCTGTCGAAAAACCTTTCAGGGATTGCGAAAACTTAGGAATAACGTCGTTGACGTAACTCGAAGCAGACATTAGACTGCGCTGCTCGTCAGCAAGCCGAATTTCTTTCGGTTTGTCCTTGTATTCAATAAGCGCCACATCCCCGCGTGCAAGGTAATCACGTACGTAATCCACGAGCATCTGTTTGAGGAATTGACTCGCCTGAACCCGATAGTCAGGTGCCTCCAAGTCCACCTCTTTCTGAAAGCGCTCGATCATTGCGCTGGAGAGCTTCAACCGGCAGTCTCCGACCACACATTCTTTCATGTCGTCGAGATCACCATTTTCAAAGGTTAGATTTCGTAAGTCATCAAGTGTTGGATTACCGCTGAGTCTGCCAATCTCAAGAATGGCCGCGTTGGACCTCCGAACCATGCCCTCTCTGAACGATTGAAGAAAAACCTCCGCCGGTACTTGCAAACCTACCAGCCCACAGACCGCCACCTCTCTCTTGTCCTGTACGGGCAAAAGCCTGACAACCGTCTGCCCCTGATCGAGTGCAGCGATACCGCTCTCGTCAAAGGCTGCCTTTTCACGAAGGATGTTATGGAACTCTGCTACGGAGTTTTGGGCCAAGCCAGAGGTGGTGCCAAGCGACAAGAATGCACAAAAGCTAATGAATACTAGAAGACCGCCCCGGGTTAGCATGCCTTGATCCATGTTTTAGCCTAAAGAACGTGGAGACGACTAATGGTGTCTTTTATCCGCACTCTTGCACCACGGTGTGAATTCTTTTGTTACACAATTTGAACTCGTATTTCACTGATGGCATCACGTGTGCCACAAGCTAAAGATCGGTCCCTACTGCAGCATCGCGGGCAGTTTAAGGAACTCACCGTATCGGCGTACTGCCTTTCCAACCCCCTTCTTTTCGGTTTCATTGAATGGCGCCAAGGAATGAACGGTGAGGATAACTGCGGCCTTTTCAATCTTTCGCATCCAGGTTCCAACGATTCGCCCATCCCAGACAATTGTCGGCTGGAAGAGAAAGTTGTCGCTTATTGATTCTTGATTGACCCCGGGATCGGTCACGGCGCTACGATCTTTATAGGCCACCAGATATTCATCGAACGGAGGCAAAAGGTACGCAACCCGCAGGATGCGTTTGACTGCCGGCATTGAGGTTGGCAACCAGTAGGTCTTACCGTCGATTACCTCTTTCGCAAAATGAGCCGTAACCATCTCAAGCCCCTTCCTGACATCCGTCGGGGCTAGCCCAGACCACCATGCAAAATCCGCTGCCGTAGCTGGCCCGTGACTTGTAAAATAGCGTAGTGTCAGTTCGGCTAACGCTTCTTCGCGGGTCAAAGTATTTCCCGCAGGCGCCCGTTCATCCAGTAAAGCGTACGTAAACTGCTTACCGTTTCTGGGGCCACTACAAATCAGGCCGGCCACTTCAGCGCGAAAGAGTATGAAGTTGAAGCGCTGCAAATCGTCGCAAACAATGCCGGCGCGCTCAACAACTGTGCGTAACGCGTCGCGAGTCAAATGCTTGCCATCTCGCAACGCTTTCGCGAGTGCTTTGTTACTTCGCAGGAAGACAGCATCATCCAGTTCTAACTTGCGACATTGATAGCTGCTAGCGGCTTTGATACGCGACGCCGTGAGGCTTAGGAGCCAACGGATGTCGGCAGGCGCGACGAAGTGCCATGTCGGGCGCATGATATGGGTGCGGAGTATCTCGCCACGGGTAAATGCCTCTTCAATGGTATTGTCCGTGGCATTCGTCATTCGTTGACCGAGGGCCCACTTTGCACCGCTGTAATCCTGGGCCTGTACCGCGCCGAACCACGTAACCAGGTCGCCCGCTTTCTTGAAACTAGCTGAGGAAAGCTGCTGGTTACGCAAGCGCAGATGCGGTATGTCCAAGGCTGTCATAGGTCAATTGGTATTCAGTAAGCTCAGTAAGCTTTACTGGGTTTGTGGGGGAAGGCCCGCGCCTTCGACTTGCCACTCAGCTAATCATTTCGGCCCTGCCGCCGCACAGTGCGGAAAGGCTCTGCCTTTCCGCAGCTTGCCTTTGGTTCATGAGGCTGCGCCTCATGAACCGGAGGCACAGCCTCCAGCTAGTTTTTGGGCTTCACGGTAAGGCAGAGCCTTACCGTACTGTGCGGCGGCAAAGCCGCAGGTTTATGATTGACCGAAATAATAACAAGTCAAACTTTTCCACGAACTTCGATTATGTAACTTGAGTGAATATAAAAAAACGTTTCTTTGTTCTGTACACAGTCTGAATTCAGATCGTTGTCGCGAATTTCTTCGTATCTCTATCCTGGATTAGAATAACCCGAGTCTTCTTCCTCCAATTATGAAGGCGATTTCGGAAGCCACGATCGCGCACTATCGAATCATCGAGCCCCTGGGTGCCGGCGGCATGGGCGCGGTCTATAAGGCGTACGACAAAAAGCTTCATCGAGTTGTCGCCCTCAAGCTGCTGCAGCCGGAATTCGTCTCTCAACAAGATCGTCGACGTCGCTTTTTTCAGGAGGCCCGCGCCGCCTCAGCGCTCAATCATCCGCACATCCTCACTGTCTACGAGGTCGGAGAACACGACGGTAAGCCCTACATCGCAATGGAATATGTTGAGGGCGAAACGCTGCGCCAGAGAATCAAGGGGCGCGCTTTACAGGTCCAGGAAACCTTAGATATTGCCATTCAGATCTCGGAAGGGCTCGCCAGAGCGCATGAAGCAGGCATCATTCACCGCGACCTAAAGCCGGAAAATCTAATGATCAGACACGACGGCTACGCAAAGATTCTAGACTTCGGTCTGGCGAAACTCATTGCGCGCCGCGAACGAGCGCTCGGAGTTGATAGCGCAGAGAAGACACTTATTCGAGTGCAAACAGAATCCGGAACGCTTATGGGAACGGTCAATTACATGTCGCCGGAGCAATTGCTCGGGCAGCGCGTTGACCGCCGTTGCGACATCTTCTCTTTTGGCGTCGTAATTTGCGAAATGCTGACCGGCGCGTGTCCCTTCGTTCACGACAACCGGATTGACACGATGCATGCCATCCTGCATGAGGAACCGAGACTGTCAGACGCAAGCAAAGCCGAGCTACCGTCTGACCTCCAGCGTATTCTGACGAAGTCCCTGGCGAAGGCCCCGAAGAACCGCTATCAGACGGTCACCGAGTTGGCAACGGAATTAAAAACGCTCAAACGCGAGCTCGAACTGGGCAAAGCCTTGCCCGTGCCGGGTAAGAGCAGACTAATCCTGAAACCGGTAACGGTCGCGGCTCGCAACGGCCGGATAGACTATGCAACGGAACTCAATGAATCACAGTTCAAAGCAGTAATGACAACGGAAGGCCCGCTTCTGATCGTCGCTGGCGCAGGTACCGGAAAGACTCGCACGCTCGTCTATCGCGTTGCTCGTTTGGTGGAGATCGGCGCGCAACCCGAATCAGTTTTGCTGCTAACCTTCACGCGCCGGGCTGCGACGAGTATGCTCGCGCGCGCTGCGGCGTTGGCCGACGCACGCTGTCAGCGAGTCTCGGGCGGCACATTTCATTCGTTGGGCCATTCTGTCTTACGCAAGTTCCCCGAGGCCGCAGGTGTTCATCGCAACTTTACTGTGCTGGATCAGAGTGACACTGAAGACCTTATTGATTTGCTCCGTAGACAGTTGCACCTTACCAAAGATCGACACTTTCCCCGCAAACGCACGATCGCGGCGATCTTCAGCATGATGGTTAACAAGGTCAGTCCGATGAAGAAGGTGCTCAACGATTCGTACCCCCAGTTCGTTGACGAGCGGGCCAGCCTCCAAAAACTGTACGAGTCCTTCGAGCTATTCAAGCGAACTCGGAATATGCTCACTTATGACGACCTGCTGGTACGCTTCCGCGAGGCTCTCGAAGCCAGTCAGGAAATGCGCGAGCAACTCTCAAACCAGTACCGCTACATAATGGTGGATGAGTACCAGGACACCAACAAGCTTCAGGCGCAGATCGTGCGACTCATGACCGCGACACACGATAACGTCGCTGTTGTCGGAGATGAATTCCAGTCCATTTATTCATTTCGCGGAGCAAGCCATCGAAACATGCTGGAATTTCCGAAGCTCTTCCCCACCGCACAAATCATCAAGCTCGAAGAAAACTACCGCAGCACTCAACCCATTCTCGACGTCGCCAACGCGATTATTCAGGATGTTAAGGAGAGCTACAAGAAACGTCTGTTCTCACACATCGAAGGCGGTGAGACTCCGGTGGTTGTCAGCGCGCGGGACGAAAGCGAGCAGTCGCGTTATGTCGCCCAGCGAATCGAAGAGTTGCGTGAGCAGGGTGTGCCACTCAGCGAAATTGCCGTACTCTTTCGCTCGAGTTCTCACTCATTCGACCTGGAAATCGAATTGGGCAAGCAAGGGATTCCTTTCCGCAAATTTGGAGGAATCAGATTCGCGGAATCCGCGCACATCAAAGACGCGCTGGCCTTTCTTCGCGTCGTGGTCAAACCTTCGGACACGCTCTCGTGGTTTCGCGCTCTTAAGCTGATCGATCACATCGGTGAGGCCACCGTCTACCAGATACTCGATTATCTCGGCGTTGAGCGAAAGGAGTTCCGGTCGACGAAGACCAAAGAAGGTCTCTTTAAGAAATTGCACAGATTTCCCGCGCGCGCTAGTTACAAGCTGCAGTTGGGCCGGCTGGCGCGTGTCTTGATCAGCGTACTCGAAAACAAATCGCCGAGCGAGCAACTCTCGTCCGTCGTTCGTTTCTACCGGCCGCTCTTGAAAAACAAGTACGACGACTCTCCGCGACGCGGGCGTGACCTTGAACACCTGCAAGGAATTGCAAAACGTTACAGTACTTCCGCAAAATTGCTGGACGACATGGCGCTTGATCCCTCGGACGCAACGCAAAGAAGCACTCAGAGACGTAGCGGCGGCTTCGTTACATTGTCGACGGTCCATTCGGCGAAGGGTCTCGAATGGGACAGCCTGTTTATAATTTGGATGACCGACGGTTGGTTCCCATCGAACCGCTTCCAGGATGAGTTTGATGACCTGGAGGAAGAGCGCCGGCTACTGTACGTTGCCACGACACGAGCAAAGCGACAGCTTCACTTCGTTTACCCGCAGAATGTATATCGTGGTCCAGAAAGCGATGCCCTCCCGATGGTCTCGCGGTTTCTGGAGCCCATCCCCTCCACGATTCTTCCCCACGCATCACTTTTTGGAGAATACTAAAAACAAGAAGCAAGTTATTCGAAAGACGAGCAAAACTGAAAGGAACTATCATGCCAGAAGAGGAAACCCTTGAACGCGCAGAACAGGATAAAGCTGAAGGCAAAGCCCCAAGCACGCAGGCCGGCGAATTTGTGCACGAGGAAATAGAGCACATTCGTGAGGGCAAGCATGGGGCACGGTCCACCAAACAAGCGATCGCGATCGGACTTTCCAAAGCTCGCCGCGCCGGCGTAAAACTTCCTCCCTCAAAGGGCTCATCCAGCAAGACCCGAAAGCAGGCAGCCCGTGACCTGCGTAAGGGAAAAAGCGCGAGCAAGAAGAAGAAATCAGCCAAGCGTTCGCGCGCGACTTCGCAGGCGCTAAAGCGTGAGGGACGGAGCGCTGCATCCAAACAAGCGTTGTCCCGCCAGGCTCGCAGCGCAGCAAAGAAACGCTCGGCGGCTTCGCGCTCACGAGCGGCGAAGAAGGCAGCAAAGACTCGCGCAAAGAAATAGTTTCTGCCTCAGGCTTGAAATTGGTTGCCGCGATCTGTCCATTCTATCTCCCCCTCTCCGCAAGCGGAGGAGGGGGCAGGGGGGAGAGGCAGCTGAACGGCTACCCCACCCCCAACGCCTCCCCGCTTGCGGGGAGGGGAGTAACTTCGCGCAGTCGCCTCTCAAGGAAGCGACGTTCGCTTTCATTGGTGGCTAGTGCGAGCGCTCGCGTGTAGCTCTTCGCCGCCTCCGCTTTGAATCCGAGCCGGCGAAGCAGATCGGCACGCGCGGCATGGAGCAAGTGATAGTCGTCGAGATCACCGGTTGCCGCTAGCGCGTCGATGAGCGCAAGCGCTGGTTCGAGGCCGTCCGCCATCGCAACCGCCACCGCCCGATTCAGCGACACAATGGGCGACGGCTGGATGCGCTCAAGCAGATCATAGAGGCCGACAATGCGCCGCCAGTCTGTATCTTCGGGGCGTGCCGCACGACAGTGCTCGGCAGCTATGGCCGCCTGAAGCGCGAACGGACCGGGCGCGCCATCAAGGGTTTCTCTTCCGCCGCGCAACGATTCATCAACCAGCGGCAGAGCCTCGGCAATCTGATCGTGGTCCCAACGGCTTCGATCCTGCTCTTCGAGGACGACGAGATCGCCGGCGTCGTCCAGACGCGCCTCGCGCCGCGAATCGTGAAGCAACATGAGGGCAACCAGAGCGGTTGCTTCCTTTGGTGGTTGCGGACCCATCAACACCCTAACGAGGCGTCCGAGCCGAATGGCTTCGGCGCAAAGATCGGTTCTCACCAGCGGAGTGCCTCGCGTTGACGCGTAACCTTCGTTGAAGACGAGATAGATGACGGTCAGTACGGCATCGAGCCGTGCCGGCATTTCATTCGTAGCGGGCACGGCGTAAGGAATACCAGCGTCGCGAATCTTTCGTTTCGCGCGTACCAGCCGCTGTGCCATCGTCCTTGCTGGAACAAGAAAGGCTCGCGCTATCTCATCAGTCTCAAGGCCACAAAGCGTCCGAAGCGTTAGGGCAACCTGTGCCTCGGGAGCGAGCGCGGGATGGCAGCAGGTGAAAATTAGGCGCAGCCGATCGTCGGGGATTTCATTAATCTCTAAGTCCGGCTGCTCGATTGTCTTGCTGAGCTCGAACGAATATGATTCGACTTTTTCCTTGAAGCGGGTCTGGCGACGAAGGCGATCAATAGCCTTGTGCCGGGCTGTTTGTATGATCCAGGCGGGTGGAGAATCAGGTACGCCGGAGTCGCGCCACTGGTCCACGGCGGCCGCGAAAGCTTCCTGCGCCGCCTCTTCGGCCAGGTCGAAATCTCCAAAGGAGCGAATCAGGGTGGCGACGATCCGGCCCCAATCGGAGCTGTAGACCGCCTGGACGGCCGCGTTAGCTTCTAAGAGCATGACTCATGTTAAATAATTTTTCGGCTCAGTGTCGATCCGGGCCATTCGCCGTTCGACTTACTGAATTAGATTTGGCTTGATCTTCAAAGCTCTAAAAACCCCTGGCTCGCACCTCAAACCCTAAGGCCAAGGCCGCGAGCTAGTCAGCAACTCTTCCGCGAGACCCATATCTCCACTGAGCACTCCTAAATGGGAACCATAGGACCAGAATGCTGCGGCAAATCGCCGCAGCCGTCATCAGCGGCAATTCGGCTCTGGCGGCATGGGGGAGACTAAGCAGCGTGACAATTTTACCCGGTATGCCCGCATTCTCATCCGTAATTGTGCTGTTGTATCGCGGGAATGAGTCGGTTTTGGCGTGCGAGCAGTCTCGGCATGGCGTTTGCCGCAGCGACGGTGGCGGAAGTCTCAGTTCCGACTCACCTTTATCAAGAACGAGGCTATTTAGCTCCAACTCGGGAGCGCCAGGTAGTATGCGCAAGAGTAATGAGCTCTCCTAAGAAAAAATTAAAACTTAGTAGTGCTGCTGGCTTTAGTTTGCTGGAGTTGGTAGTTCTGATCGCGATAGTCGGTGTAGTAGCGACAATTGCCCTTAGCAGCTATGTGAAATCGAATAGGAGTCTCAACCTCTCGGGTGCGACGCGAAATCTTTCTGCCTATCTGGAGAAAGCACGTGTGGACTCAGTGCGCCGCCACGGCGGTGCGAGCATAGACATAAACGATACGGCGAGGTACACCGCCAACATTGATTTCAGCGGTACGGGCACTTCCACTGCTCGCACGATTAGTTTGCCGGCCGGAACGAGACTCAGCTATTCGTTGCCTCCCGCGACTACGAGCATAGACCCCTCGGTCGCACCAATCACAATTACATATGATTGGCGAGGCCGTACAGCCAGCACCGTCTTGCTTACCTTGACGGATTCGACTGCGGGGGGTGCATCCAGCACCGTGGTTGTGGGACCGGCGGGTGATATTTCAGCGGACACTACTGTCACCGGACCCGTTACTACACCCACACCCCAGAACACAACTGTCTCAACTACTGCCGGAATCAAGAGCATGCAGTACTGATCGAACCGAGGAAAGATAGTTGACGATGTCAAGTGAATCAAAGAGCCGCTGTAAAGGCAGTACAGCGCAGAACCGACCTAATGAACGTGGGTTCTCAATAATTGAGGCATCGATCGCCCTGGTCATATTAATGATCGCAGGGCTTGGCGTGGTTTCTGTGTTCACCTATTCGATTCAATATAATTCAGGCGGGAACGACCGCGCTGTGGCAATTAGTATTGCTCAACAACAAATGGAGCAATTTCGCAGTGTCAGCTTCACAGATCCAGTCCTCGCTGTTTCCGGTCCGACAGTACTGTCGCCAAATACGGTAAGTAATGGCCGTTCCTATAGAGTTACAAAGACGATCACGGGCTCAAATAACAATGTCAGTGGAAATCCGACATTGAAGACGATCACGATTCGCGTCGATCCGATCAGCTCCGGTTGGGCCGGCTTCCCCGTCATACTCCGAACCATGCGCTCCACGACAACGACAGGCACACACTAAGCCTGGCAATGCGATTCAAAGCAGCGGAAACTGCCAACTGTATGAACAATTCACATAGCAAAACGCTACAGCAATCTGGTTTCTCACTAATGGAGCTCCTCATAGCCATGACTATGACCCTCGCCATAATGGGGGTTGCATCTACTCTTCTTGCGTCAGCCTTTAGACTGCGCGCCCGTGAAAATAATAGGTCGTCGGCCATCGCTGACGCCCAGCGCGCTCTCAACATTCTCTCACGAGATATCGCCAACGCAGGTTACGGACTCAGTACCAATGGAATTGTCGCAGGGGGAGATTCCGGTGCAACGTCTATTCGCATTCGCTCCGACCTAGATTTGTCCGGGGCGACGGATGGGAGTGGCGAAGACGTCAAATACGCTTTGGTAAACGATGCAAACGGAAGTTTCATCGTTCGCTTGAATCTGCAGCCAACTCAGACAACGGGTCTAATAGCCAATCGCATAGACGGCCTGGCCCTTTATTATTATGACCGGAGCGTTACTTACACGATCGGAGACTGCGGAATAGGTAATTGTAATATCACCAACGTGGTTAACTCGGCAGGAGCGACTCAGACTCAAGTAACGCCAGATAACGCCAAGTACATTGTGCTATCACTCAGGGTGACGCTGCCCGCGGTTGGGACGCCAGGCTCACCCGCTTATCAACCACCTTCAGCAACACAACTGGTTTCAACTGTCACATTGCGCAACGCAAATTTACAAACATATTGAAGATATTCTCTTGAGAGACCTTGAGGTAATCATGGCTGAGTCACAGTCAACAAAAGTTCAAAGCCGTGGAAAAAATGAACGCGGTGCAGCCGTGCTCATTTCGCTAATAATCGCCACAGTTCTTCTTGTGGCCGGCGCCGCCTTGATTCAGGTGACCTCGATGTCAGCCGTAAATACCATCGATGCAACGGCCGAGGCAGAAGCTTACTATGCTGCGGAAGCGGGACTTCAGTCAGCGCTTAATGCCTTGCGAGGTAACGCCACACCAACCGCTTCAGCGATGCCGGCAGGTATGACACGCATTACTTTCCGCAATGCCGTGGCGCCCGCAAGCTCTAATGACTGCCCCGGGGGAACAGGAGGAGATCCCTCAACAGTTGCACGTCTTTCTCGATGGCTTCCTTATACCAACAGCCAGACGGTGGGTACGCGCGTGACAGTCGGAACTAATCCCAGAACCGAGTACGACGTAGTTGTTTCTCTCCCGCCCGGTGACGTCATGCCCGTTTCACCGCTTCAACCACGGCGACTGCTCATTCAAGCCACGGGCTACGGTCGAAGCGGCGCCAAAAAACAAATGAGTTTGATTGTCGCAGAGAGTCCTTTTGATCCGGCAGTACCTGCGATGATGACCCTCATTGGCGCTCCTAACGGAAGTCCGGCAATGAGTTTTGAAAGCGGCAACAGCACCAACCACGTCTATTCCGGCGTCGATCATACTACCGGCGCGACAGCCAGCTTGCCGGCATTCGGCACAACCAACGGAATCGATGCCGGAATCGCCTCGACCAGCGTTGCTAGCAATACGACTTCTAGCCCGGCATCCACCGATGTGACTACTAGCCTTCCGTCGTACCTAAAGTCGCCGGCCGCGGCGCGCGCCTTTCTCGATCAAATGCAGGCGGCCGCAATAGCCGGAGCGGCTCAGTCGCCTCCAACTGCAACCTATCTCCCAAACGGAGGGAGCGGCAATCCAACGGGATTTACCTTCGTCAAGGGTGACTACACTATGGGCTCCGGTACTGGATCAGGGCTCCTGGTTGTTACGGGCGAGCTGACCACAAACGGTGATACAGATTTCAATGGACTGGTGCTGGTAATTGGTTCGGGCTCTGTAAATCGCAACGGTGGTGGCGGCGGCGCCGTCTATGGTGCGACTTTCGTTGCCAACGTTGACTGGCCTGCACAGAGCCCGGCGTTAACTACCTTCGGCGCGCCTTTCTTTAATTTCAATGGCGGTGGCAATGCGACCATGCAGTATGACTCGACGGCAGTGACCAATGCCCTTAACTTGGTGCCAGACCCGGTGCTTGGGGTGAGCGAATACTAGAGTCGAGGCGGAGAGCCGTTAGCGGCATTCGCAATCTAAATAGCCCGCCCGCTCCGCTCTTTGTCCCCTAACCTCACTTGAAGATAAAAACTCGCCTCGTGACGTCCATGAATACTGAGCGTCAAAGTCCTTCGGAAGGTTACTAATCGTGTCTCAAAAAGATGCCACAATTAATGTCGCCACAGGTTCCTCCAGGAAATGTTTCCACTGCGGATTTAGGAACTTCGCTGATAGAGACCGCTGCGGCCGATGTAAAACCAGTCTTTCACGGCTGCTGAAACCGGCAGAGAACGACAAACAGATGCGGCCAGATTCTGCTGAGTCTCACCGATCAAAATTCGGCTTCCCCTGGATCCTCGCTCTGTTGGTGGTCGCGTTATTCGGTCTGGTCTTCTTTTATATGAGGCAAGGTTCGCAAGAAACTCATGAAGTAACCGAAACCGTACTTGCGCCAACTTCCGACACGCCAGCCATCGAACAGTCACGACAAGTTGGAGTTGAGCAAGACTCTAAAAGCGAAGCGGCAGCAACGCAGATTCTCACAGATCTCAAACGCTTTCAGGATGCAGCGGAAGGTGGCATGGACTATGACGAGTATGATCGGAAGCTTAATAGCTTGAAAACTGATTTGAATAACACCCTGTCCTCGTTTGTCCGTCATAACCCCAACGACGAGATCTTCAGACAGGAAGTCGCTGCAGTACTTCAAGATGATACTGCGGCGGCACAATGGTGGAAGACTACGATTACGAATAGCGGCGTCTTTACTGAAGCCGACAGAAATGAGAGAACGCAAAGGAACTGGGCCTCGGCAAGAGCACATCTCACAAATGCCGAGAAGATGTTGAATCCCTAAACCCGTCTGTCAACATTTCTCATTTATGGGTGGAAACCAGGCGTGATGGTGAAGAGTTATTCGCGTTATGATTAATTATTGAAGACTTCGGCAGAGTAAATGTAGTACCAGCGCCAGGCAGTGATAATGAAGAAACGGGCAGCTTTGCGGCTGCCCGTTTCTTTTTGATTTCATGGGGGGACGCGGATTTACCAGCAAGTCTGCGCAATAGAAACAAACACGCGTGAGAAAAGACTGCGACGAGCCGGCCCTAATCCGAGTTATCAGGGGCGGACCCGTCAGTCGTTTGGGACGATCTTCATGTTAAATTATTTTCCCGGCGGGGTGTCGATCCTGGCACTCGCCGTTCGACTTACTGGTGGAGTCACGCAATTTGAGAGTTTTCTTGATTTGCAGGTGATTTGTTGAGATTCGGCAAGGAGGCGTCGAGATGAAACACCATAATTTCGACAGTCCGGCGAAGGAATTTACACAATGACGGTAGACGATTTCGTCAAAAGAAAAGTGTTACCCGAATACCAGGATATCGTAACGATGCTGCGGCAAATTATGCGTGAAATGGCTCCAGACGCGCAGGAATTGATCAGCTATGGCATTCCAGTTTACAAGAGAAACCGCATAATTGCGGTCATCAGTCCGACTAAAAAAGACATCACATTTTCTTTTTCGCGTGGTGCAGAATTCGCCGACAAATATGGCTTGTTGCAAGGGGTCGGCAAGGTCTCGAAACATGTCAAGCTCAAGACTCCCAAGGACATAAACAAGACCGCACTTCGCTACTACATTAAGCAAGCATTGACGTTCGACGAACAAAAAAGGAAGGACTCCAGACAGAACCGCGACCGGTAACGACTCTCCAACAAAGTAGTTGCGGTTTGATGGTTGGTCCCGTGGCTATAACTTCCGTTTCCGCTGAAACCTTGGTGGGGCGTAAGCAACTTCTTCAGGTTACGAAAAATTATGAGGAGACAACATGCAAAAAATTACCCCATTCTTGTGGTTCAACGACAACGCCGAAGAGGCAGTGAACTTTTATGTGTCGATTTTCAAGGACTCTAAGATTGGAGCCATTACCCGATATGATGAAGGGAGCGCAGCGGCCTCTGGAAGACCAAAGGGTTCAGTGATGACAATTTCATTCCAACTCGAAGGTCAAGAGTTCGTGGCACTGAATGGCGGCCCTCATTTCAAATTCACCGAAGCCGTCTCGTTCGTAGTGAACTGCAAAACGCAGGAAGAAGTAGACGAGTTCTGGTCGAAGCTTTCCGCCGGTGGAGAGGAGGTACAGTGCGGCTGGCTTAAAGACAAGTATGGCCTGTCGTGG
>DATBRN010000405.1:0-9374 GCA_036560225.1 Pyrinomonadaceae bacterium
GCGGGGTCAGGTGAAGAGGTGCGGGTTCGAACGTATCTGGTTACCCGGGGAACGACGGCACCCCCACCGCTCAGTGCGCCTTTGCAAGGTGCCGGTGGCAGGAAGATTTCAGGGGCTGAAGTGCGAATAAACAAAGCTTGACGATAAGCAGTTCGTGAATTACTATGCGGCGCAGCACGCGAAAGGCATTTAGCAGCCGGCCACGAAGCTGCAATTCGCTGGTTCTCTTAGCAGGTTAACCGCGGCCAGGCTTTTTGCGGCATCTGCCCAAGCGGGACGCTTTCTTTTAATAACCGGCCTAAAACTTCAAGCTGAAGGTTCAACAGCCTGGAACAAGCTAGTACTGCATTGTTCAGGCAAGTTTTTCGGGGCAAAAGTTAAGCGGTTAACTGATAGTTTGAAAAGGCGAAAAGACGGTCAAGCTGGACCTATTCACCTGCAAAGTAACATTAATCTCCACGTGAGTTCAGGCGCGACTATCAAGTTTCAGCAGGACCCACACCGGTATCTACCCGTTGTTTTCACTCGCTGGGAAGGGATGGAGTTGATGAACTACTCGCCGTTCATCTATGCCTTCGAGCGTGAGAACATCGCCATTACCGGAGGTGGAACTCTAGATGGGCAATCAAACGCTCTGGCCTGGTGGCCATGGAACGGGCGCCCTCAGTATGGTTGGAAAGACGGCGATCCGAATCAGCGAAAAGCGAGAGCGATAGTCGTGGACATGATCGAGCGTGGCGTGCCTGTGAACGAAAGAGTCTTCGGTGAGGGACACTACCTCCGACCGCAGTTTATTCAACCATATCGCTGCAAGAACGTGCTTATTGAGGGAGTGACAATACGGAATTCGCCCATGTGGGAAATTCATTCGGTCCTCTGCCAAAACGTGACGGTGCAGCGCGTAAAAATCAGCAGCCATGGGCCAAACAATGATGGCTGCGACCCGGAGTCCTGCACTGACGTGCTTATTAAGGACTGCTACTTTGATACGGGAGATGATTGCATTGCCGTCAAGTCCGGGCGTAACGCGGACGGCCGTAGGCTAAACGCGCCATCGCAAAACATCATCATCCAGGGTTGTGAGATGAAGGATGGTCACGGCGGTATCACTGTTGGCAGCGAAATTTCCGGCGGCGTGCGCAACCTCTTTGCGGAGAATTGCCGGCTCGACAGCCCGAATCTTGATCATGGTTTGCGCGTTAAGAATAACGCCATGCGCGGTGGACTGCTGGAAGATCTTTATTTTCGGAACATCCAGGTGGGCCAGGTCGCTCATGCCGCGGTCACTATTGATTTCAATTATGAAGAGGGCGACAAGGGCAAATTCACCCCGGTGGTGCGCAACTTTGCCGTGAGTAACTTGAGAAGCGGAAAAAGCAAGTATGCTCTTGACGTGCAAGGGTTCAAGCGCGCTCCGATTTTCAACCTGAGCCTTGAAGACTGCATCTTCGAGAATGTCGAAGAGCCCAGCATTGTGAGAAATGTTGAAGGTCTGAAACTGCGCAATGTTCGCATCAATGGCAAGCTGGTTGACAGTAAAGGCGTGGAGCGCAGATGAAATACCTCGCCATCCACGTTCATGTTTATCCATGGTTAATGACCGTTTAGAGAGCGCACTTGTGCGCCCGAGCGCAAAGAAAGGCGATAATTGAGTTTCAGCCCGACGCGGCAGACAAGTCTGCTCTCTAAACGGGAGGTGTTGAAATAATGAATAACGGTTTGAAATTGGAGAAATATTCCTTCGGCGTAGGTGATCGATTTGCACACCAAGCGAAGGCACAGCTTCGGGCATGCATGCAGGTAGCAGCCCGAGGAGTTGAAGTTGTTCCCGTCTGGAACAAGTCGTATCGCGAACATGCAATTGTGGGTTCCAAGCCGCCGAGCGTCCGGGCGGCGGCGGAGGCCGCTGTCAGAGAACTGGATTGGACCCGGCCCTTTCATGTTGATGCCGATCATATTCGTCTGGATACGGTGGATCCGTTTATTGAAACTTCCGACTTCTATACTCTCGATGTAGCGGACGCCATTGGGCAACCTGCCGAAACTAGTGCGGTCAAGGCTTTCGTCGATCGTCATTCCGATCTCGTAGGAACTCTTGAGATCTCGGGCGTCGGGGAGGTTGTGTCGACGACGCGAGGAGATATTGAAAAGATAGCGGGCAAGTATCTGAAGGCTGTTCGAGAGGCTGGAGAACTCTACCGGCATATCGCTACTGCCAGGAGTACAGGCAATTTCATAACGGAAGTTTCGATGGACGAGACCGACAGCCCGCAGACTCCACCGGAACTCCTGGTCATCCTTGCTGCTATTGCGGACGAAAAGATTCCGGCGCAAACTATCGCGCCAAAGTTTACTGGTCGCTTCAACAAAGGAGTTGATTATGTCGGCGACGTTGGTCAGTTTGAGAAGGAGTTCAACGAGGATCTGGCGGTAATTGCTCATGCCGTTAGCAAGTATGAACTTCCTGACAATCTGAAGCTCAGTGTCCATTCCGGAAGTGATAAGTTTTCCATTTACGGCTCTATACGCCGGGCCTTGGCACGAACTGGCGCCGGCATCCACGTAAAGACCGCCGGAACTAACTGGCTGGAAGAAGTTATTGGGCTGGCGGAGAGCGGCGGCGAAGGTCTCAAAATGGCGATAGAGATTTATGTTGAAGCGCTCGATCACATTGAAGAGCTCTGCGCTCCTTATGCGACAGTCATTGATATTGACTCAGCGAAGTTGCCGTCAAGAGAAAGAGTGAGGGCGTGGACCAGTGAACAATTCGTTTCCGCTCTGCGGCACGATCAAACATGCAAAGATTACAATCCGAGTCTGCGGCAACTTATTCACGTAGGTTATAAAGTGGCAGCTAAAATGGGACAACGTTATCTGGGAATGCTGGAAGTGTGTGAAGCGACAGTGGCGAAGAACGTCACCGAGAATCTATTTGAGCGGCATCTGAAACCGTTATTCCTCGGGTGATTTTGGGATGAATTATCGCGTCCACATCGAGAAAGTTAGCCCGCGAAGCGAGGCTGTCACCCGCTTCGCGGGTTATTGAAAGTTAATGCTGAAGTAACTGGTTGAGAGCTTCCAGAACCCTTCGAGCCGTGACAAGCGAAATGAATCTTCCAGACCTTAGCAAGATGAACGATTTCACCGGGCGCTCCGTGGTGATAACAGGTGGGACCGGCATCCTGGGTCGCGTGATGACCGCGGCACTTATCGGCTGTGGTGCAAATGTTGCCGTGCTCGCTCGTAACCGGGAAAAGGCCACTGCCTTGCTTTCAGAAATGTCTGGTTCGGGCAAGGCTATAGTCATTGAAGGAGACGTCCTGGAAAAAGACAGTCTGGAACGCGCCGCCGAAGTGGTCCTCAAAGAATTTGGGCGGGTAGATTGTCTTGTCAATGGAGCGGGGGGAAACCATCCGCAAGCGACTACGAGTTCTGATCTTTCGTTCTTCAACATACCGGAAGAAGCCCTTCGCTTTGTATTCGATCTCAATTTTCAGGGGACTCTTCTGCCGAGTCAGGTTTTTGGTAAGCGGATGGTGGAAAAGGGAGAGGGCTCTATTCTGAACGTCTCTTCGATGAGCGCGTTTCGCCCCTTGACTCGTGTGTTGAGCTACTCGGCCGCGAAAGCAGCGGTAAATAGTTTCACCTATTGGTTGGCGGTTCACCTGGCGCAGGAATACTCGCCTCGTATTCGTGTCAATGCTATTGCTCCGGGGTTTTTCTTAACTGAGCAAAACCGTTTTCTGTTGACCGACAAAGAAACAGGAAAGTTGACTGCGCGCGGCCAAAGCATCATAGACCACACACCGATGCGGCGCTTTGGCGAACCCGAAGATCTGCTGAGCACAGTGTTGTGGCTACTCTCGCCCGCGTCGTCATTTGTGACTGGCGTCGTTGTACCGGTTGACGGCGGCTTCTCAGCCTTCGGCGGAGTGTGATCGGGAAAAATTGTAGGGCGGCACTCCCTGGCCGCCGCAGTTGTGTTTTAAGTCATCCGTTTAGAAAGCAGACTTGTCTGCCGCCGCACGGTGGGGCACAAGTGCCCTTTCTAAACGGTGCAATTAAGTCATTTTGGGGTAGCCACGGAGTGCCACCCCTACAACATGAGGAGAGTGGATTGAAAGACGTCCTGAATATTCCGCCAACTGGTGCTTTGGATTTTATTTCAATTGGCGCACTGGTTCACCGCATCGACCCAGGGATTGTTCCATTTCGGAAAGCGACCCAATGTGAGATACATGTCAGCGGTGGCGAGTTCAACACGGCTGCCAATCTCGCTGATTGCTTCCGTCTGCAAACCGGCATTGTCACGGCGATGGTTGACTACCCGATCGGCGACCTGGTCGCTCAGGGCGTGCGCTCGATGGGCGTCAAGCCTTTTTATAAACGGTTCCAGCACAACGGCGTGAATGGTCCAAACATCGCTGCAGTTTACAGCGATCGCGGACACGGCGTGCGTGCGCCTATCGTTTTCTACAATCGTTGTAACGAAGCCGGGGCGCAGTTGAAGCCCGGAGACTTTGACTGGAACGAGATCTTCGCGGGGGGCGTGCGCTGGTTTCATAGCGGTGGCATCTTCGCATCGCTGTCGGAGACAGCCGCCGAACTGATTATCGAGGGAATGAAAGCAGCGAAGGCTTCTGGCGCCGTGACGTCCTTCGACTTAAACTTTCGTGAGAAGCTTTGGAGGGTTTCCGGAGGCGAAAGCCGCGCGGTCAATGTCATCGGGCGCATTCTCGAGAACGTCGATGTCTTAGTCGGCAACGAGGAGGACTTGCAAAAAGGACTGGGCATACCAGGCCCGGAAGTTGCCGCACAATCAAAACTCGATCCCAGTACCTTCTTTGCCATGATCGATCAGGTCGTAGCGAAACATCAGCAGGTCAAGATTGTTGCCACGACGCTTCGCGAGGTACATAGCACGAACCGGCACAGCTGGGCTGCGGTAGCGTGGATGAACGGTGAGACCTTTGCTTCACCGACAGTCGAACTCACGGTACTCGATCGCGTCGGTGGCGGAGATGGTTTTGCTTCTGGATTCATCTACGGCTTGCTCGCCGGCGAGCCGCCCGAGGAGGCGCTCAAACTGGGTTGGGCCCACGGCGCGCTATTGACGACCTTTCCCGGCGACACGACGATGGCTACGGTGGAGGAGGTGCGTGCTTTCGCGAAAGGTGCTTCGGCGCGCATCCAGCGCTAAGGCGGAAGGCGGTAAAGGTTAATGGGTAAAGTGTAATGGGTAAAAGGGGAAAGGGTAATGGGTAAAAAGGGGAAAAGGGTAATGGTTATCCCGTTACCCTCTTACCCAGTTACCCTCTTACCCAGTTACCCTCTTACCCCGTTTCCCTCTTACCTCGTCCCCCTCTTACCCTTTCCCCCGAGTTCTTATTCATGAGTACCCAAGTCGCACCATTAATCGTCGGCAGAGGCGATCCGGATCTTGATCTTTCGGACGCTGAGTTGCGCGCGATTGTCGAGCAGGCCTTATTAACAATAGGTCCGGACGCGCGCGTGCTCGCGATCATCTCCGACAAAACTCGTGACGACAATACGAACGTTCTCTTTCCTTTTGCAGCCGAGATATTGGCCGAACGCAACATCGCGCAATTTGATGCGCTGGTTGCACAGGGCACGCATATGCCCATGACTGAGGAAGAGAAGCGGGCGAAGATTGGCTTGAACGAAGGAAGCTCAGCCCCGGGATTGGGTCAGATCTACGATCACCAGTGGAATAGTCCCGAGGAACTGGTGACGATCGGTGAGCTGAGTGCTGCTCGCGTAAGCGAAATAACCGGTGGGTTGATAACCGAAGCAGTACAGGTAAATCTCAATCGTCTGTTGAGCCCAGGTATTTACGACACTGTGCTCGTTTTTGGCGCCACCGTGCCGCACGAGGTTGCGGGCTTCGCGGGCGGCGCGAAATACTTTTTCCCTGGCGTGGCCGGTCCGGACCTTACCCACGCGACTCACTGGCTCGGAGCGCTGGCTTCTATTGAAAACGTTATTGGACGAGTCGAGACGCCCACGCGTCACATGATCGAAGCTGCCGCAGAGCTCGTGTCCGCTGACATCATCTCACTCAACTCGGTTGTGACTCGCGACGACGACAACCGCCTACGCACTCATGCGCTCTTCGCCGGCGACGTGCGCGAAGCGTTCCGACGTGCGGCTGAAGTGAGCCGCCAGGTACATATCAAATACACGGGACGCAAATACAAAAGAGTAGTTGCTCTGCTGGATGAGCACTACGATGAGCTTTGGGTTGGTGGCAAAGCCAGCTACAAGCTTGGGGGAATCATCGCGGACGGCGGCGAGCTAATAATCTATGCGCCGCACTTGCGCGCGATTTCAGAAACACACGGACTCTTAATCGAGAAGTATGGCTACGCGCCGCTCGACCGGGTGCGTGAGATGGTCGCACTTTCAACAGAACTCCAGGCGAACCTGGCCGTTGCTGCCCATCTCGCGCACGTTTCTTATGCTGGACAACGTGATGAGAATGGTCGCGTGATTCCTCGTTTTCGGATCACGATGGCTTCGGCGCTCGATGAGGCTACCTGCGCGCGGGTGAACCTGGGCTTCATGGACCATCGCGAGTTTCGCCGTGAGGACTACGATTCCGACCCCGACACGTTGGTAGTAGAACGCGCGGGACGGGATCTTTATCTCGTTGAACCTCATTAAAGCATGAAGGATGAAAACAAAAGGATGAAGGATGAAGAGTGAGTGGGGACGGGGTGGACACTGCTTTGCCTCAAAAGTCCGAAATCCCACCAACAGCAGTTGGTGGATAGTTCAGATCCTTTCTACAAGGAGACCGGGAAAAGAACTTCTTAAATCCCACCAACTGCCGTGGGTGGATGGTTCAGATCCTGTCTAACGCATTCAGTCGAGCATTTCAAACAGCATTCTGCTCACGTAGTTTACGCACGAGCTGTAGAAAGTATCTGAACAATCCACCAACTTCCGTTGGTGGGATTCGGAGCCTTCTTCAGGTGACTCCTTTGTAGAAAGGATCTGAACTATCCACCAACTGCCGTGGGTGGGATTTCGGACTTTTGGGGCAAAGCCGGGTGACACGGAGACACGGAGAAGAAACAGAACTTGGTTCAGGCATCTCAGTGTCTCCGTGTCGCCCCGTCCCCGCGTCAGTATTCACCGTGCGTAGCCCTGTCCGCGCGTCAGTACTCAGCCTGCGTCGCTCCGTCCCCGCGTCGTTCTTCATCCTTCATCCTTCTCCTATATCCTTCATCCTTCTATTCTGTCTCTCCGGCGTAGCTCACGTAGTGGGCCAGACGAGAGTTATTGTCGCCGCCGACGGGAGTGGGCAGTACAAAACCGTCCAGGATGCAGTTAATGCAGTGCCGCAAACAACTCGTCCTGACAATCCGGCGATCATCCTGGTTAAGCCAGGTATCTATAAGGAACTAATTTATGTGCAGCATGAGAAGCGTTTTGTTCGCCTCATTGGAGAAGACGCGGAAAAGACTGTTCTCACATTTGACTTGCACGCCAATCTCATCGGTAAGGATGGCAAACCAATAGGCACCTTCCGAACACCCAGCACGGTGATCGACGCTGATGATTTCACCGCTGAGAACATCACGTTCGAGAATTCAGCCGGGCCAGTGGGTCAGGCCCTTGCGATCCGTATTGATGGTGATCGCGCCGTCTTTCGCAACTGCCGTTTCCTCGGATGGCAGGACACGATTCTCCTGAACCGTGGACGCCAGTATTTCGAAGGTTGTTACATAAGCGGCCACGTGGATTTTGTTTTCGGCGGCGCAACGGCATTCTTTGAGCGTTGTCACCTGCATTGCCTGAAAGATGGTTATATCACCGCAGCCTCGACGCCGCTGGAACAACCGTTCGGTTTTGTATTTTCGAATTGCAAAATCACCGGCGAATCTCCTGCTGTGAGAACTTACCTGGGCCGGCCCTGGCGGCCTTTTGCAAGCGTCATTTTCCTGCAGACTGAGATGTCAGAAGTGGTTCGTCCCGCAGGCTGGAATAACTGGAATTCTCCGGAACGGGAAAAGACCGTGCGCTACGCGGAGTTTGACAGCACTGGACCGGGCGCGACGCCGCGCGCTCGTGTGGCGTGGGCGCGGCAGCTCACCAAGATCAGCGCCAAAAGGATAACTGTGAACGAAGTCCTCGGTGGATTTGACGGCTGGGATCCGAAGACAGGCAAAGTCAGAGGACAGAGATCAGAGGTCAGAGAGACAAATACCTTTCGTTTAGAGAGCGGACTTGTCCGCCGGTCGGGGCACAAGTGCCCTCTCTAAACGGAAGAAAAGCCACTCTCTGACTTCTAACCTCTGACCTCTGATCTCTGGTTTCCTTTAAAGTGTTTCGCTGGCGGCGGTTGCCGGTCCTTCTTTGCTGAAGCAGATACCACTCTCAGGGTCCATGTAATAGAAATTCTTCCCGGTTGCGCCAATACCTTCCGACTGTTCTGGGTTGGCGTTCACGCTGAAAGTTGCTGCTCTGCCTTCAGATTTAGGGACTAGCGTGATTATGAATATATACCCGCGCTCGTGTGGCTGGTCGTAGTTGAATCGCTTATCAAGATATCCTTCCTCAAATAACTCTCTGAAGGTACCGTATTGTCCCTTATGGTCGATTACATACTTGGCTTGTGCGACTCGAATGCTGTTAAGAGTGCCAACTGCCGCTGCTTCGTTGGCTTTGCGTATGCTGCTCTTGTAAAGCGGAATCCCTACTCCTACGAGGATTCCAATAATCGCGATCACGATCAAAAGTTCGATCAGCGTAAAGCCCTTACCGCGTGACGTCGTGATTGTTTTTCGCATAACACCTTCACCCTCCGCCTACTCCACGAGTTTGGGAGCGTAAGGTTCCATTAAGTTTTGAAATAGATCAGGAAGGGTTTGAAGCGCAAGATCAAAGGTCAGAGGTCAGAGATCAGAGATCGGGAAAAGCGCCACGCGTACACTGGGACCGCGGGCGTCTCGCCCGCACTGAGCGCGCAGCGCGAACAACGGACCCATCTCCACTCCCCGTTCCAGGAACGCGCCACGCATACACTGGGACCGCGGGCGTCTCGCCCGCACTGAGCGCACAGCGCGAACAATTCTGAGCCATTAACGATCTATCAGACCACGAGCTATCTCCGTTAACCAAATCTTATTCTGGCGAGTGCTTCTTAAACCAAGCGCTGCTAAAGGGCCAATCACTAGCTTTCGCGCACAATCCAGCCTTAACCGGATTATTCTCAATATATTTCACGGTGTTCTGAAAGTGCTCTTCGTTTCGAATGTATCGATCGAAGTAGTCTTCAAGCCAGAACTGACCTTCTCGGCAGAGAATCTTGTTTGCTTCATGTGCCGTGTACGATTTCAATGAATGGA
>DATBRN010000406.1:0-6049 GCA_036560225.1 Pyrinomonadaceae bacterium
ACAGACAGATTTTGGTGCACGCTGAGATTTCCGCTAGAATCTCCAGGCAATCCTGAAATAATTATGCCCCTGTAGCTCAACGGTTAGAGCAGCAGACTCATAATCTGTTGGTTCGGGGTTCGAATCCCTGCGGGGGCACCAGGTCTCTTAACAGTTATCTTAACCGCTGTACAGTACTTGATTGGAAATTGGCAAACTGGATTAACGGCGCAATCCCTCTCAGCGATCTATGAATAAGGTCAGCCTGATCATCCCCACTTTCAACCGCCCGCATTTACTGCCGCGAGCTGTTGAGAGCGCGCAGCGCGCAGGTGGCGACGTCGAAGTTATCGTCGTTGATGACGCCTCGTCGGATGATACAGCGAGGGTGTGCGCCCCTTTGCGCGACATAAAATATGTACGACTCGATCATAATCAAGGCGTGGCTGGAGCCAGGAACGTCGGGTTGCTCGAGAGTTCCGGTGATTTCATAGCATTTCTCGATGACGACGATCTGCGACTGCCCGGATCGTTGGACTACCAAGTCTCTTTGCTGGCGGCGCAGCCGGAGGCGGGCTTCGTTGCAGGCGGTGTGATGCTCGCCGATCAGCACTGCGTTCCAACCGGGGAAGTGGCGATCCCGCGCGGGAAGAGCGGAGATTTTTTCTGGAAGGTGTTGGAGTTGGATCTGCACCTGATACCGGGGTCGATCGTTGTACGGAAGGAGTGCTTTCTGGAAGTCGGTATCTTCAATCGCCGGCTCGCAGGCATTGATGATTGGGACATGTGGACGCGCATCGCGGAGGTGCGTCCCATTCTGGTGGATCCCACTCCGGTCTGCGTCTATCGAGTTGCCTCGCCAGGGTCAGGACAAGGTTCTTCTGCTCTCGGACGACACATGCGCGCCGCGGTCAAACATCAGGCGCGTCTTTTTTCACTGCCGCGAGCGCAGGATGCTCCCACAACTCAGCGACGGGCTGTTCGTCGGCGTACCAGACGTCGTGTCGCGGACACCTTGAGTTGGCGCGCTGCGGAAGAGTTGCCGCATGGAGCCTTTCGGTTCGCAGCGTCAAATTTCCTAATTGCTTTGCGGCTGAGTCCGTTCTGGGCTGCGCGTCCGACGCATTTACGAGTACTATGTCGCAGCGCGTTGAGGCAACTGGCGCGATTCAAGGATCATCGCGCATCCACTCCCGCCCCTGTTAAGTGACGGCTCTTCCTTTACGAACTTATTACAACTTGATGCCAAAGGTTAGCATCATTATTGCCACTCGCAACCGTTGCTCGCTGCTACCACGCGCTGTCGAGAGCGCGCGGGGCGCGGGGCGCGACGCACAGATCGTTGTCGTTGATGACGCTTCCGAAGATCAAACCCCGGAAGTCTGTGATGCATTGGTTGACGTTCAGTGCATACGTCTGAAGCGGAGACTTGGGGTTGGGGCTGCACGTAATGTCGGTCTGATCGCCAGCGCCTCGCCCTACATCACCTTCCTCGACGATGATGACCTGCGCCTCCCCGGTTCCCTGGACGCGCAGGTGGAATTGCTTGAATCCCGGCCGGACGCCGGGATGATTTACGGCAAGGCTTTGTATGGAGACGATCAGGGCCACGCGATGGGCGCCTCCTATCCGGCACAGTTTCCGCAAGGCGATATTTTCTGGGAACTGTTATGTTGGAATTTTGTTCCCTGCCCAACCGTCGTTTTCCGCCGTGCCTGCCTGACTCGTCTCGGCCTGCTGGAAGAGGAAGCTCCTGGCGTCGAAGATTGGGATCTCTGGGTGCGAATCGCGGAAACGTATTCTGTGATCGCGACCGACAAGGCTGTGGCAGTCTGGCGGCAGAGCACACCGCTGTCAGGACAGTTCACATCGCACGAAGAAAAGCTGCATCGCTTAGCGTGTCGTTTGCACAGAGATAAGTGGCTTCGACTGCCGCGAGCGATTGCAGCGGGCGCCGCCCGACGACGCAAAGTTTCGCGCGATTTTGCCGCACATGCCTCCCAACAGTTGGTCTGGGCGGCAGCTTCGCAGTTGAAAGCCGGCCAGATTTTTGAGTCAGCCCGCGTCACACTTGCGGGAACACGCATGTATCCTCTCAGCGTGAGTAGAAGTATTCTCAGCCTCTCCACCTTACGATCTTTGAGAAGCGGCTTAGAAACTTATTGGCGCGCGGAAGGAATATAGGCGATGGCCCCGGGAGCGATGAAAATCCTTTTCTGCAAAAATAGTTTCGCGGGACCCCTGAGCGGAGCCGATGAGATCGTGGTTACGTACGCACTCGAGCTGAAAGCCACTGGTTACTCGGCGAGCGTTTTGCTTCTACATCCTCCGGCCAACAACGATCCATTAGCTGCACGTCTCCGGGCTGCCGATGTACCTCTGGACACGCTCGCTTCCACAACCTTCAGCGCTTCACTTGCCGCTGGCCGAAAGTTCGCGATTCGCGCTATGCGTGCATGGGCACCAGCCAGCAGCCTCATTCGTTCCAACTCGCGCAAAATCGTTTTCGATCTTGTACAACGTTACCACGGCGCGTGCTGTGAATACCTCCGACGCAATCCACCTGACCTCGTCCATGTCGTGACACCCGATCCTGGCGCAGTGATGCTGATCCGCGCTGCGCACGACACCGGAATTCCCGTCGTCTATCAGGAAGCCGGCATTCCGTTTCATCCGCCCGGTTTTGAGGAAGTGTACGAGCGCTTTGTCTCCGTGCTGCCGCTTTGTACGGGCGTTGCGGCCTTGTCGCCCGGGCTTGCGCAGGAACTCCGCCGAGTGATACCGCAACTTCCTCGGACCCATGTGCTTCCGCTCATCACGCAAGACCATAATGGCGCGTCGGCATCGAGTGTCGCTTCGGAGCGTGTTACTTTCGGTTTCGCGGCGCGCCTCGAACATCTGAAAGGGCCACTGAAGCTAATCGAAGCTTTTCGCATCGCACATCAAGTACAATTGGAGACTGAACTAAAAATCGCGGGCGATGGATCACAACGAAACGAGATCCTTGACGTTAGTCGCAGCCTTGGCCTGGCAGAAAAATGTCACCTGGTTGGAGTCTACAGAAGTCTTAAGGAGAGAAGTCAATTCATGCACGGTATTGACGTTTTCGTCCTTCCTTCACTGACCGAAGGCACGCCTAATGCGATCATCGAAGCGATGTCGCATGCGAAACCAATCATCGCCACCGCAGTCGGAGGCGTGCCCGATATTGTCGAGGACGACATGGGAATTCTTGTCCCGCCAGACGATATGAAAGCATTGGCTGCGGCAATGTCTCGACTGGCCGCGGACGCTGATCTGCGTCTGCGGATGGGTCAGGCCGCGCGGAAAAAGTACGAACAACTCTTTACGCCGCGTGTGGTTTTGCCGTTGTTGGTTGACTTCTACGAGCGAGTGATCATCGAACACGCGGCCAGCAATGGAGCGAGCCGCATTTCAAATAATGGGCAGCGCCCGCACGCCAAATTAGTCCACCCCTGGTCCGTCAGCGACCCTTAAGCCGACGCCAACTCTTTCGCAGCAATCGACCCAACGCCAAACGCTCGCCGTTGTAATCATGCAGAGGAGTGACATCGTCTGCGGGCCACAAGGTACTTAGTGACCCCGGACGATAGAAGGTGACGGTCAAGCTGCGCCGCGAGGTACGGCACTTTTCACGCACGCGCGAGACTGCATGCCAGGAATCATCCGCACGCACCACCACTACCGAGTTGCCAACAAGCGGCGGGATGACTTTCACGACTTGAGTCATGTCGCCTGCGCGCAGAATAGTTAAGCAGCCACCGTCGTTCTCATCCCAAACCTCGTTGAAGTAGAAGACATGAGTCACCACCTTGTCAGGCAGGTCCACATGCGGTCCCAGCCATGCCCTGCGGCCGTAGTGAAAGACGTTGGCCTCAATCGGCAAGTGTGCGAGTCCGACTCCAGTCAGGTGCGACATCGCCTCGCGATAAGCGGGTGACAATAAATCTTCAGCCAGGCGTTGCCAGACAGGATTCAGAAACTGTGCGCGTGTGGGAACGTCCGCGCCCATCGCAATGAGCGACCTCGCCTCATACTGGTAACCCTTCTCGCCGTCGTAACCCTCGACCGTCTTGAAATGGTCGCGAGGAAAGGTTTCCACGAGAGCCCGGGAATCATTGGGCGAAAACAATCCATCGACAAAAGCCCAACGATAAGGCTGGGTCGACAATGCCCGAGGGCTAAGCGTTGTAAGATCGATCATACTAATTGAGACAATTAGAAAGGAGTTTATCCACCACTTGATAAACTCTTGCCTTTGCGTCCTTCGCGCGTTCTGAAAAGAAAGCGCGACTTAATCCTAAGGCCAAATCTATTCGGTCATTGAGCTCAGACCACGAGCGCAGCTTCAGTTCCGGTGGCAAATTCATGACGTCCAAGAAGCCGCTGGCCTTATCCACCGGCAGAGGTCCCAACAGGTGTGGCACGCCGAACGACAAGGCCGTGATATTCCCGTGCAGACTGGTACCGACAAACAGATCGCTCGCCGCGATGATGCCCATAATGTCAACGATTGAACAAGCCCTCGCATGTTTCAGAGCCCCGCCGGAACGCCGCGCCAAACTCTGTAAGAATTCATGATCGCCGTGGCAGAAACCGATTGGCAGGAGGACCACCGCTGAATCGGTTCCTTCTTGATAACGCCTCAGTTGCTTGATGATCTCCTCTTCATCAAAACCGGGAAACGGTTTGCACTGAAAGCAGAGGAAAGAACGGCCTTTGTCAAAGCCGAACCGAGAAAGGATCTCTTGTCCGCGGCTGACTTGCTCTTCCTGGTCAAATTGATCGCTTAGTGTGACAGCGAGGTCGGGAGCAACATGTATTGCACGTTCCACTCCGGCGCGCCTGAGTTTTTCGGCGGATTGTTCATCGCGCAAATAGATGAACCGCGCTTGATCCAAAATAGTTTTGACGCGGCTTCTTTCAACGGGATTGAATTCATGCGGCACGCCGCAGGAGAGGTAGGAGACCGAACTGCCCACCGGCAGGTTATCAGTGTCGATCAGAAAAGGTCCGGCTGCGGGGTAATTCATCCAGCGGTCGCGGAAACGATCGGCATAAAAGCCGGCGGGATCCAAATGCGCGATCTTCCGGCGCAACAAATAGTCGAAGGCGTTGAGCCTCCCGATTGAACGCCGCAGCCCGTCGTAAGAAACACGCGAGTTTGTGCCGTAGTGACTGGCGACTACGTCCCAGTCAGTGCGGAGGATGTCTCCGCCGCCAACAACGAGGGTGCGCGGCTCTGCGCTACCCTCAAACAAAGTTCCCAGGGAATGGGTTTCAAAACCAGCCTGCTGTGGCGCCTCGCCAGCCGTTGGAGAGTAATGGCGAACCTGCAAACTCGTGTCACGTCTTTTTAGTAGATGCCGAAAGATAATCGGGTACAGCAAGTCCCCGTAATTTTCGACGTCGAACGTTCCCAGGTGAGTGATCATCCCGTGACTCTTGTAACACTGTTCGGAGTACTTCGGGAACCGGAATCTCCAGGAAGACTTTGCCTCGAACGGCGACCGAACCTCTGCGCTCTTACGTAAGGGTCCGTCCGAGCATGACGCGCATGACACCGCCAAAGTGAGCCCTTAGCATAGATTGACCAACTATGCTTGAAGGCAGCTCTCGCCGCTGGAGAGACAAAAACCGTTCGCTTCAGGCTCGGTCCGGAAGAACTGCGTTATTGGAGCGCTGCAGCAAGAGATTGGGTGCAGGAGGCGGAAAATTTCAACGTCTGGGTTGGCAATGATTCATCTGCGTCCTTACATTCAACGTTTAGAGTTACTCTTGATCGAAATCGCAATGATTGAGCCGCCGCGTAAACATCAGGCGGCGCTCTTGAATTGGAGTTTCGCTTGCACACCTAGCGAGCCCAATACACGCAGCATGAGGTCCGTTGAAATGTCGTGGGTGTTGTGGTTCAGAATGGCGGTCACGCGAGTGCGTGAGGTATGAGCGAGCCGCGCCACGTCTGAATGGGTCAATCCCTTTTTGCCAACAACTTCGATGATCTTATCGTTCAAGTCGCTGCGGAATTCGATCTCCATTCCGTCGGCGG
>DATBRN010000407.1:0-28303 GCA_036560225.1 Pyrinomonadaceae bacterium
CTGCGTATGTTACTGAAGAATCCTGGCTTCACTTCCGTAGTTGTGTTGACGCTCGCACTGGGTATCGGCGCGAACGTAGCGCTCTTTTCGGTGATCAATGGCGTGCTGCTTAGGCCGCTGCCATTTCTTCAGCCGCAGCAGCTCGTGACCATCGACCAAAGCAAGCCAAATTTTGAAACGGGTGCCATCCCCTATCCGAATTTTCGCGATCTGCAAAAAGAGAACCGCACCTTTACAGCCATCGCGATCTCGCGTGCGTTTGGCTACAGCCTGATTGGAACAGGTGAAGCCGAGCGCGTCAGCGCCAGGCTCGTCTCTTCAGACTTGTTCGCTGTACTCGGCGTCACGCCTGCCCTGGGGCGAACCTTTGCACCGGGAGAAGATGAACCCGGGGCGGCACCGGTGGTTGTAATCAGCGGGAGCCTTTGGCAGCGCAAGTTTGGCGCGGCGCAGGATGTCATAGGAAAAAGCCTAACGCTTGATGACAAGAGTTACACCATTGTGGGTGTGCTCCCAGCGAACTTTAGTTTCTGGCGCACTACCGACGTTTATGTGCCGATCGGCCAGTGGAACAATCCCGCGCTGCGGAACCGCAGCGCAGCTTTGGGAATTCATGGAATAGGACGACTGAAACCCGGCGTGAGCATCGAGCAGGGCTCCGCCGATCTCAACAGAGTGATGCGGGACCTCGCGGTCGCCTACCCCGAGACCAACCGAGGCAACGGCGCGACAGTCGCCGCGCTTAAGGCAAGAGTTATTGGCGACATTGGGCCGGTGCTTTGGATGTTGCTCGGCGCGGTCGGGTTCGTGTTGCTGATCGCGTGTGTCAATGTCAGCAACTTGTTCCTCGCGCGCTCTACCAGCCGGACTCGCGAATTTGCCATACGCGCCGCGTTAGGGGCGGGCAGGTGGCGGTTACTCCGGCAATCTCTGACAGAGAGCATGGTGATGGCACTTCTTGGGGGCGGGCTCGGGTTGTTGCTCGCAACCTGGGGTACTAAAGCCGCGCTTGGCGTGCTGCCTACCACGGTGCCTCGCGCAACAGAAGTCGGCGTGGATACACGGGTCTTAATTTTCAGTCTCGTTATTTCACTATTCACCGGAATCTTGTCGGGCCTCGCACCGGCGTTAAAGACTTCGCAATGGCGTCTATCTGAAACGCTCAAGGAAGGTGGGCGCGGGGCGAGCAGCGCACGCGGTCGCGCACAGGGTGTACTCGTCGCGGTCGAAATGGCCTTGGCGTTGGTCCTATTGATCGGAGCGGGATTGATGATTCGCAGCCTCAGCGCCCTGTGGAACGTTGATCCGGGATTTCGTCCCGACAATGTGTTGACCTTCGGCCTTAGCCTCTCTCCTTCAATGAGTTCAGCCAGCCCGGCGGCGATTCGCGCTAACTTGCGCGAACTCAGTGATCGGATGAGTTCGACGCCCGGTGTCCGCGCGGTATCATTCTCCGCCGGCGGAATCCCACTGGCTGGAGAAGACGATCTCTTCTTCTGGGTGGAAGGCCAACCGAAACCTGCTAGTCAGAGCGAAATGTCCATGGCGCTAGTCTACCGGGTTGAGCCTGGCTATCTGACCGCGATGGGAATTCCGCTCAAGCAGGGCCGCTTCTTCAGTGCTCACGATGATGAACGATCTCAGCCAGTCGTGGTGATTGACGAGGTCTTTGCTCGCAAACACTTCGGCGCTGCAAATCCCCTTGGCAAGCGAATAGTCCAGGATGGCCAGGACCCGCAAGAGATCATCGGGGTAGTCGGACATGTAAAACAGTGGAGTATCGATGCGGACGAAGAGCAGACGCTTCAGGCTCAGCTTTACGAGCCATTCAGGCAGTTTCCAGACAACGCGATGGCGGGAAGTACTACCGGGCTCGGTGTGGTGGCGCGTTTCGATGGACCAACTGCACCGTTCGATTCGATCCGCAGCGTCGTTCAAAGCCAGAACAATCAGAATGTGATCTCCAGGCCACAAACGATGAATGAAATCATCGCGGGCACGCTGGCAGATCGGCGCTTCTCCATGATCCTGCTCGATGCTTTTGCCGTCGTCGCGTTGCTGCTGGCGAGTCTTGGACTCTACGGCGTGATTTCGTATCTCGTGGGCCAGCGTACACACGAACTCGGAATTCGCCTCGCGTTGGGTGCGCAACGCAAGGACGTTCTGAGTCTCGTCCTTAATCACGGAATGAAGATGGCCGTCGCGGGAGTGGGCCTGGGTCTTGTCGCTGGGCTGGGCCTAACTCGTCTGCTTGCCAAGATGCTCTACGGCGTAAGCCCGACCGATCCTGTGACTTTCGCAGTTGTGGCCTTTTTGCTCACGGTGGTGGCGCTGCTTGCCTCCTTCGTTCCGGCGCTCCGAGCAACAAAAGTCGATCCGCTCGTGGCGCTCAGATATGAATGAGGAAGGCTCTGATCTGAGATCTGAAATCTGAGATCTCAGATCCAGAAGCTGCAGAAGGATTAGAAGCGATGGAAATACTATTTAAGGATATTCGGTATGGAATGAGGAGCCTGTTGAAGCGGCCGGGTTTCACGGCGGTCGCAGTGCTAACTCTGGCGCTGGGAATCGGCGTGAACACCGCCATCTTCAGCGTCATAAATGCTGTACTTCTAAAACCGTTGGGCTATCAGGAGCCGGCCCGGTTAGTGAGCTTCCGTTCAAATCAGTCGGCGCCGGACCTGGCCGATCTCGAAAAGCAAAGCCGCGCGTTCAGCAGTTTTGGTGGAGAAGTTAAGCAGCCGCTTGATTACACCGCCGGCAAAGAACCCGTTCAGTTTCAGGTTGGTCAAGTTACGGGTGGCTATTTTCAAACACTGGGTGTGCAGCCGGAGCGCGGTCGCGTCATCACGACAGAAGATGACAAGGCAGGAGCTCCATATGTCACGGTGCTAAGTCACGCCCTCTGGCTGCAACAGTTCGGCGGTGATCCTGAGATCGTCGGCAAGACTATTCCTCTAAGCGGTAACGTTTACACAATTATTGGAGTGATGCCCGAGCGCTTCGCTTCTCCACGGGACAACACTGAGGTTTGGACTCCCGTACACGTATCAAATCCGCTGGCGGCGAATTTTCGCGGGGTCCACTTCCTCCGCACCTACGGACGTCTCGCTCCAGGCATGAACCTCGAACAAGCGCGCGCAGAGATGCAGGTGATTGATAAGAACCTCGCGGCCCAATATCCGGCAGACAACAAAACCCGAAATACAATTCTAATTCCTTTGCATGAGCGCATCGTCGGCCAGTCTCGGCAATCTCTGCTCGTCTTATTTGCCGCAGTAAGTTTGGTGTTGCTGATCGCGTGCGCGAATTTCGCCAACCTGTTGCTGGCACGCGCCGCTGAGCGTGAACGCGAGTTTGTGATTCGCACAGCACTGGGCGCGGGTCGTTGGCGCTTAATCCGACAGCTTCTGACTGAGAGTGTGTTGGTTTCCCTGGCAGGCGGTGCCATTGCGGTGCTGCTGGCGATTTGGGGAACCAGTTTGCTGGTCACGCTTCAGCCGGAGAATCTGCCCCGCTTGCATGAGATTGGCGTAGACGCGCGCGTACTTCTCTTCACGTTTGGCGTTTCAATGTTGACCGGAATCATCTTCGGTCTCCTGCCGGCTTGGACCGCTTCACGACGCCATATCGCCGAGTCCTTGAAGGAAGGGGGACGAAGTGCGACCGCGGGCGGAGCACGTCAGCGTTTACGCAGCATGTTTGTTGTAGCCGAACTTGCTATCGCACTTGTCTTGCTGATTGGCGCAGGCTTGCTAATCAAGACGTTTTGGAACTTGCGTTCAGTGGAGCCGGGGTTCAACCCGGATCATCTCTTGACGATGCGCGTTGAGCTTCCTGAGGCCCGCTACAAAGAAGTCGCGGAACAGACACGTTTTCGCACGCAGACGCTGGCGGCCATTAATTCATTGCCGGGCGTGCAAGCGGCAATGATCAGCGAACTGCCGCTAAGCGGAGACGCTCTCGATCACGATTTCTTGATCGATGGCCGTCCGCCGATCGCGCCCGGTGACGAGCCAAGCTTACAAACGCGCAGCGTGATGGGAGACTACTTTCGCGTCATGAAGATTCCCCTGCGCGCGGGACGCGATTTTAACGCTCAAGACTTTGCAGGGAAGGCGCCATTAGTGGGCATCGCCAATGACGCAACCGTACGCCAGTATTTTCCTAACGAAGACCCGCTTGGGAAGCGCGTTCGTTGGGCGCGCGATCCGGAAGTTCATTGGATAACGATTGTGGGTGTCGTTGGTGACGTCAAGCACTTCGGCCTCGACTTACCGGATGAACCGACACTCTATTCTCCGTATACGCAGATCTCACCATGGAAGCGCTGGATGACATTCATTGCCCGTAGCCAGTCGGAACCAGCTACGCTGGCCCAGCTAGTAAAGCGGCAAATCTGGAAAGTCGATTCGCAACTTCCCGTCAGTAAGGTGAAAACAATGAGCGAGGTGTCGGCGGCATCGTTTGACGCCCGTCGCTTCAATATGTTGCTGCTCGCAATCTTCGCCGGATTGGCGTTGGTTTTGGCGGCGGTTGGGATCTACGGCGTTATGTCCTACGCCGTCACGCAACGTACTCAGGAAATTGGCATTCGTATGGCACTAGGCGCGCGCGCGACGGATGTGCTCACGCTGATCATTAGAAATGGGATGGCGCTCACAATGATTGGAGTTGTTATTGGATTGGCGGGCGCATTCGCGCTGACTCGATTGCTTAGCACTTTGCTGTTCGGAGTTAAGCCGACTGACACGCCGACGTTTTTGGCGGTCTCGGCGGTGCTGGTCCTTGTTGCGCTGCTCGCTTGTTACGTACCGGCGCGGCGCGCGACGAAAGTCGATCCATTAGTAGCGCTGCGTTATGAGTGAAGAAAAAAACTTTTCCGTTTAGAAAGCGGACTTGTCCGCCGCGGCGGGGCACAAGTGCCCTTTCTAAACGGAACGGCCGAAAAGACACAAGTGTCAATTCTAAACCAGTTTTTTGGACACAATTCGATGAGAAGGACACTCGATCAGAATAGCGACGGAGACAGTACGACGAGATAGGGAGAAAGACGATGCAAAAAATCTGGCAAGACCTGCGCTATGGAATCCGCATGCTGCTTAAGAGCCCTGGAATTACTTTAGTGGTGATTCTTGCTCTTGCCCTCGGTATCGGCGCCAACACTGCAATCTTCAGCGTTGTTGATGCGGTGTTGCTGCGGCCGTTGCCCTATGAGGACTCGGAACGTTTGGTATTTCTCAACGAGACTAGCAAAACGATGGATGAAATTTCGGTCTCGTATCCGAATTTCACCGACTGGCGCAACCAAAATAAGGTCTTCGAGAAAATTGGCGTTTACAACCGAGGTAGTTACAACCTCACCGGCGCCGGCGAGGCCGAACGCATTATTACTGCCCAGATGTCCGCCGATCTATTTGCAGCGTTGCGCGTCAATCCGGCGCTGGGACGTTTGTATACGAACGATGAAGACAAGCCGGGGGCCGCGCCCGTGGTTGTCTTGAGTTACCCATTGTGGCAACGGCGGTTTGGCGGGCAAGCGAGCATTCTCAATCAACAGCTTACGCTAAATGGGAAGAGCTATACGGTAGTCGGAATAATGCCGCAGGGCTTTCAGTTTCCCAGTCGTGCCGAGATGTGGGTCCCGGTCGGTCAACTCTCCGGAGAGGCAAGTTGGCAGCAGCGCGGCAATCATCCAGGCCTGTACGGAGTCGCGCGCCTTAAACCGGGTGTAAGTTTTGCGCAAGCGAAGGCTGAAATGGACATGATTGGCGCAAACCTGGAGAAGCAGTATCAGAATTCGAATGCGGGTAATGGAGTCGGCGTACGACCGCTACTCGAAATCTTCGTTGGCGACATTCGCCGGGCGCTTTGGGTTTTGTTTGCGGCCGTAGCATTTGTGCTGCTGATCGCCTGCGCGAATATCGCAAATTTACTCTTGGCCCGCGCTCAATCCCGGCAAAAAGAGATGGCCATTCGCGCGGCCATGGGCGCAGGACGCTGGCGTATCGCGCGGCAATTGCTTACCGAGAGTATTTTGCTGGCATTGATTGGCGGCACGCTCGGAATGTTGATTGCGCAATGGGGTATCAAACTAATTCTTTACATAAGTCCGGATGCTATTCCACGTTCACGAGAGATAGGACTCGACTGGCGAGTCTTGGCATTCACAATCGGACTGTCGGTGATAACCGGGGTTCTATTCGGACTGGTTCCTGCGCTTCAGGCAGGTATCGTCGATGTCCATGAGACCTTGAAAGAAACTGGTCGCGGCACATCAGGCAAGCACTGGTTGCGCAGTTCGCTGGTAGTCGTGGAAGTGGCGACCACGCTGGTGTTGTTGATCGGAGCGGGCTTGATGATTCGCAGTTTCTACCGCTTGCAAAAGGTCGATCCAGGTTTCTCTTACGATCATCTCACCAGCTTCACTGTCGCGTTGCCACAGAAGAAATACTCGACTAACGAGCAGCGGGAAGAGTTTTATAAGCGTCTGCTCGAGAATCTTCGCAGCTTGCCCGGCGTTGAAGCCACTGCTGCTGCGTCAGGATTGCCGCTCGGTAACAACGGCTGGCAGACGTCGTTTGTAATTGATGGTCAGCCGCCACCACCGCGTGAGCAGACACCGCTCATGGAAGCCTGCCTCGTGACGCCCGACTATTTTAGGGCAATGAGCATACCCTTGAGACGAGGGCGTTTTTTCAACGACCACGACGATCGATCGGCCTTGGTTGGCAAGGATCTCAGCAAGCTCGACGAAAACCAAAGACAGATTGCAGCGCTTAACGCGATCGTAATCGATGATGAGTTTGCGCGGCGCTACTGGCCCAATGAGGATCCGGTTGGAAAGCGAATCAGGCTGGGGCCGAGCGCTGATGCACCCACGCTTACGGTTCAAGGCGTGGTGGGCCGCGTGAAGATGGAAGGTCTTAGTCAGGATTCGAAGCGAGTGCAGGGATATTTTCCGTTCGCACAAATTCCCAGCAACGGCATGACTGTGATTCTCAAAGCAGCGGGCGATCCAAACCAGTTGATTGCTGCAGTACGGCAGCAGGTTAAGGCGATCGATCCAGATCAACCGATCTACAGCATTCGCACGATGGACCAGATTCGAGCGGAGTCGGTGGCGCCTGAACGCTTGAATCTGACGTTGCTCAGTATCTTTGCTGGCATTGCTTTGGTTTTGGCGATCGTTGGAATTTACGGCGTTATGTCCTACTCGGTCACGCAACGCACTCATGAGATTGGCATTCGCATGGCTATTGGGGCGCAGCCGCGAGATGTTTTCCGAATGGTCATAGGGCAGGGAATGATGCTGGCGATGATCGGGGTCGTCCTGGGGTTAGTAGGAGCGTTTGGGCTGACGCGGTTGATGGCGACGATGCTGTTTGGTGTTGAGCCGACTGATCCGGCGACGTTTGCCGCTATCGCGGTGTTGCTGACGGTTGTTGCGTTAGTTGCTTGCTATGTCCCGGGGAGGCGGGCGACCAGAGTGGATCCGGTCGTTTCGCTCAGATACGAGTAGGCGTCACGATCTGAGGGTTTTTGGAGGAGAACATGTTTGATTCGGTGCTGAAGGACATTCGTTATAGCTGGCGTGCCTTACTGAAGCGACCGGCTTTTTCAGTAGTGGCACTCGTAATCCTGGCATTGGGCATCGGCGCCAACACGGCCATCTTCACCTTAATCAACGCCGTGATTCTGAAACCGTTGCCGGTACCCAAACCGGAAGAGTTGGTTCTGTTCAACGACTCGCCGAGTGAGGGAACACGGGTGTCAGATAACGACTTCGAGGGGGGATCCTGGAACCTGTTTTCCCACGCGGCCTACCGATACTTTCGCGAACAGGATCAATCGTTCCAGGAACTCAGTGCGTTTCGCAGCGGCGAAAGCCGCGTTAGCGTGAGGCGAGCGGATACGCCATCAGGTGAGGCAGCACAACGAGCATCGGGGCATCTCGTATCTGGAAACTACTTTGCAGTCCTCGGTGTCAACGCGATGCGGGGACGAGTCCTTACAAATGAAGACGATTCTCCTAGCGCGCAGCCGGCGACCGTTATCAGCAACGGGTACTGGAAGCAGAAGCTAAACGCCGATCCACAGATTGTAGGTAGGAATATCCTGCTTAACGGAACGGCTTTCACGATTGTTGGTGTGATGCCGCCTGAATTTTTTGGCATGCGCGTGCGCCGCTCACCCGATTTTTGGCTACCGCTGGCATTTCAGCCGCAGATCGAACTGCGTAAGTCGTCTCTCGACGATAAGAATGTCTACTGGCTGAATTTGATTGGCAGGTTAAAGCCAGGCATTCACATCGAGCAGGCACAGGCAGCCGCCAACGTGGAATTGCGGCAATTTCTGACTGAACAGTTGGGCAGCCAGCTGACTGAGGAGCGTCGCCTGGCCATTCAAAAGAGCTACGTCACCCTGTCTCCGGGCGGTCGCGGAATTTCGGGTTTACGCTTTTTCTATTCGCAGGCGCTGCGGATGCTGATGGTGATAGTGGCGCTGGTTCTTTTGATTGCCTGCGCCAATGTGGGCAATCTTTTGTTGTCACGCGCTGCAGTAAGACAAGCGGAGATTTCCCTGCGTCAGGCGTTGGGCGCAACCCGCGGGCGATTAATCCGTCAACTACTTACCGAGAGTTTGCTGCTGGCGATTATCGGAGGTGTGGCCGGCGTACTACTTGCCCAGTGGGGAGTCAGCATATTGGTCAGCCGGTTGGCCGGAAGTTCACCTTTGGATGTTAAGCCCGATCTATGGGTGTTGCTGTTCACTCTTGGGATCTCGCTTGTGTCCGGCGTGCTATTCGGCATCGCGCCTGCCCTTCGAACCACCCGCATCGATCTAACCTCAGCTCTGAAAGAAAAATTTGCGCATGGTAGAAAGCGGCGTTTCAACCTGGGCTCCGCGTTGGTAATAGCGCAGGTGGCCGTCTCCCTTATCTTGTTGGTAGGGGCGGGGCTGTTTGCTCGTAGCCTGATTAATCTTCAACAAGAAGAGCTTGGTTTCAATCGCGACAATGTGTTGCTCGCCAATGTCGATCCCCGACTAGCTGGTTACAAGGTCGACCAACTGAGTGGCGTCTATCGTCAAATCTATGACCGCCTAAGCGCCCTACCCAATGTTCGGTCCGCCACTCTGGCCAGTTACAGCCCCATGTCGGGAACCAGTACCAGCAGCACCGTTTTAGTTCGTGGATATACTCCTAATCCTTCCGAAAACATGAATGTAGCCGACATTTTTATTGGCCCAGACTTCACCGAAACTCTCGGCGTGCCGCTGTTAATGGGCCGTGAAATCGGATTACAAGACACCCCAACTTCGGCCCGTGTAGCGGTAGTTAACCAGGCATTCGCGCAGGCTTTCTTTCATGATCAAAACCCAATCGGCCGGCGCCTAACCTTTGAAGCGGATTCGGACAAGGATGACTTCGAAATTGTCGGCGTGATTGGCGATGCGAAGTACGATAGCGCAAAAGAGAAAGCTAAAAGGGCAGTCTTTCGTCCCATCCTTCAGGTACAGGACCAGCAGGCCTTTGCCAACGTCTTCGAGTTGCGCACAGAGGGAGATCCTCTGAATCTTTCGGCCGAGGTACGCGCAGCGATCGCGCAAGTCGACGACAAGCTTCCAGTCCTGAATGTAACGAGCCTGCGCATACAGACCGACGAAAATCTTAAGCAGGAAAGATTGATCACCCAACTGGTCAGCTTTTTTGGATTGTTAGGATTGCTGCTCTCCTGTGTTGGCCTATATGGAATCATGGTCCATGCCGTTGTTCGTCGCACAAATGAAATTGGTATTCGCATGGCGCTTGGCGCAGAACGCCGCGACATTGTTTGGATGGTGCTTAAGGAAAGCTTGCTGCTCGTCGTACTTGGGCTGGCGGTCGGTTTGCCCGCCTCCTGGGCCGCGGCTCAATTGATTTCCAATCAGCTTTTCGGCCTTAGACCGAGTGATCCCTTAACACTACTAACAGCTGTAACGTTGCTGACCCTGGTGGCGGCGCTGGCTGGCTATCTGCCGGCCCGCAAGGCGTCACGCGTCGATCCATTGGTAGCGCTTAGATACGAATGATCATAAGAGTGAGATGAGTTGTTTAGATAGCGGACTTGTCCGCCAGCGTCTCTCCGTTTAGAGAGCGGACTTGTCCGCCCGCGGCGGGGCACAAGTGCCCTTTCTAAACGGAACGGTGAAAAGGTACCGCTGCCAATTTTAAACGGTCTCCTATTTTCACCGGCTCGAGTTTAGAACCAAGTTTCTAGATTGTGACGGGGAGGAACTGAGATGCACAAACTACTGCAGGACTTGCGTTATGCCGTTCGTACCTTGCTGAAGAAGCCGGGCTTCATGGCGGCTGCTGTGATTACGCTCGCTTTGGGAATCGGTGGGAGCACCGCCATCTTTACTGTCGTTGACGCGGCGTTACTGCGCGGCCTGCCTTTTCGATCGCCTGAGCAGCTCTATCACCTTTGGGAAACCAGGCCGCAGCAGGACTTTCCCCAGCGCGAATTCTCTTATCCGGATTATCAGGACTACCAACAAAATGGAGTCATGGACATTGCCGGCTATACCGGAGGCGGCGGGATCTTGACCGGACGCGGCGAACCGGAACGGATCTTTAGTCCCGCTGCCACAGCCAATTTCTTTTCCGTGCTAGGTGTCGAGCCGGTCATCGGGCGCACATTTCAGCCCGGCGAAGACAAGCCGGGATCTCCGCGAGTAACGGTGCTTACCTATGGCATGTGGCAGCGCAAATTTGGTGGTGACGCTGCAATCCTGGGCCAGCCGCTTACGATCAATGGAGACAGCTACACAGTCATCGGTGTGCTTCCTGCCACTTTTCAGTTTGCGACTAGAAGGGCCGATCTTTGGCTTCCTTATCAACCCAGCGAAGCCCAGTTAACGCGGCGATTCATGCATGGAACCAATCTCATCGGGCGACTCAAGCCAAGCGTCAGCCTGGGACAAGCCCAGACAGAGTTGAGCGTTATCGCCAAGCGCATTGAGCAACAACACAACCAGTCGCACGCAGGAACAGGACTTCGACTCGTCCGCTTGCAGGAACAATTTGTGGGGAACGTCAAACCGATACTGTTGGTCTTGCTTACGGCCGTCGCATTTGTATTGTTGATTGCGTGCGCCAACGTTGCCAGTCTCCTGCTTACCCGGTCATTGTCACGACAGAAGGAGATCGCCATTCGCTCGGCGCTAGGCGCCAGCCGCTGGCGCGTGATCCGGCAAATGCTGACGGAATCGGTGCTGCTTTCACTCGCTGGTGGAGTGTTGGGTTTGCTGATTGCCTATTGGGGCGTTGATGCCCTTGTTGCGGCTCTACCGGAGAGCCAACTCAACGGATTGCCTTTCCTCAAATCGTTGCACCTTGACGCACGCATTCTTGGCTTCTCTTTCGGGCTTTCGCTGCTCACCGGGATAGTGTTCGGCCTGGCTCCAGCGCTTCAGTCGTCGCGGCTGGATCTTAACGAAGTCCTAAAAGAGGGTGGTCGAAGTGCATCCGGCGGAGCGGGGCACCGCCTCCGAAGCGCATTTGTTATGTCGGAGATTGCATTAGCTGTGGTTCTGCTGGTGGGAGCGGGATTGATGATGAAAAGCCTGTTGCGTTTGTTGCAGACAAATATCGGATTCAATCCTCAGAACGTTTTGACGATGACGGTCGTTTTGCCGACCGGCAAGTACACTGACCCCCCCACCCAGATCGGATTCCACCAACAACTAAAGGAGCGTGTTCAGTCCCTACCGGGCGTGATCGGCACCGGCACTGTAAGCAATCTGCCGCTCCAGGGTGGAAATACGACCCGATTCCTTGTCGAGGGCGATCCCGTTCCCACGCCCGGGCAGGAGACTGAGGCCAACATCCGCGTCGTTGACGAGAGTTATTTTCAGACGCTCGGTGTTCCGCTGATCGCAGGACGTATGTTCGATGAACGTGATAAAGCGGATACACAGGGTGTCGTCATTATTGGCAAGACGGTGGCCGACCGAATTTTTGCCGGCCGCAATCCCATCGGACACAAGATCAAATATGTAAGTTTCCAGGCGCCACCCGACTTGATCATCGGGGTAGTCGGAGACGTAAAGATCTCCGGACTGGACGAGGCAATCAGACCGGTTTTGTACTATCCCTACCGCCAGGCTCCTTCGGTTTTTACAAACCTGGTAGTGCGGACAAACTCAAATCCTACGGCTTTGGCCGCCGCCATTCGCAACGAAGCTCGCAGCCTCGATCCTGACGTGGCGATTTTCAATGTTAACGCCATGGAGCAGTTGATCGCTGATTCACCCGCCGCCTTCATGAGGCGTTTCCCGGCCCTGCTTATCAGCATCTTTGCGGGAGTTGCCCTGTTGCTCGCGTCGGTCGGTATTTATGGCGTTGTTTCCTATTCCGTCAGCCAACAAACACATTACATCGGTGTACGAATGGCCCTGGGCGCTCAGCCTTTCGACATTCTGAAGATGGTGTTCAGACAAGGACTCGGACTTGCGTTTGGCGGAATGGCAATTGGCGTGTTAGCAGCGCTTGGGCTGATGCGGCTGCTTCGGAGCTTGCTGTTTGAAGTCCAGACCACCGACGTCACGACCTTTGCGTTCGTACTCACCACCCTGTTGTTTGTGGCGTTGTTGGCTTGCTACATGCCGGCACGTCGCGCGACGAAAGTGGATCCACTTGTAGCGTTGCGCTACGAGTGAAAGCTTAATGTTTTTGGAGCCCTAACTTACCTGCAACAATTCTGTTGGGCAGGAGATCAATCGTGGAAACATTATTCAAGGAAATTAAGTACGGAATCAGAAGTCTGCTGAAGCATCCTGGCTTCACCGCTATCGCGGTAATTACTCTCGCGCTGGGGATTGGCGCTAACACCGCCATCTTTAGCGTGGTCAACGCAGTCTTGCTCCGGCCGCTGCCCTTTGCCGATGCAGATCGGTTGGCGATGGTTTGGGAAGACGCGTCTTTCGCCGGATTCCCTCGCAACACACCCGCACCCGCTAATTACGCGGATTGGAAAAGCCAGAACCATGTCTTTGAGGACATGGCGGCAACAGACTTTCGCAGCTTCAACTTGACCGGTGACGGCGAGCCGCAGAAGGTCGAGGCCTTCGGCGTAAGTGCCAATTTTTTTCCTTTGGTCGGGGTCAAGCCCGCACTGGGCCGTGTCATCCTGCCCGAAGAGGACAAGCCCGGAGCAAACAAAGTTGTCATGATTAATTATGGTCTCTGGCAACAACGATATGGCGGAGACCGCAACATTGTCGGACGTGAACTACTACTCGATGGTGAAAAGTATTCGGTCATAGGCGTAATGCCGCCAGGCTTTCAGTATTTGGACAGCCACATCGATGTATGGGTGCCAATAGCTTTTACGTCCGAAGGTTTGGCGTCGCGCACTCGTCACTACCTGAAAGTAATCGCGCGCCTGAAGCCCAACGTGACCTTTGCGCAAGCGAACGTGGACATTCACACGATTGCGCAAAGGATTGCGCGGGACCACGCGGACGAGGCGGGCCGGCTCGGCGCTTTTGTAATTCCACTGCGAGACGAGTTAGCCGGCGATGTGCGCCGGCCACTGCTCATGTTGCTGGTTGCAGTTGGCTTTGTGCTGCTGATTGCCTGCGCAAACATCGCCAATCTCTTGCTATCGCGCGCGGCCAGTCGTCGCAGAGAGATGGCCGTGCGGACTGCGCTTGGTGCGAGCCGAATACGCATACTGCGACAGTTGCTGGTGGAGAGTTTGCTTCTGGCATCTGTCGGCTCGCTGGTCGGTTTGTTGCTCGCTTCGTGGAGCTTCGCATTTCTACAACGATTGATTCCAGACGGCCTGGCTCTTTCCATCAAACTGAGTCTTGATCCGAACGTGCTCGCCTTCACAGTGCTGGTGACGTTGTTGACTGCCGTCATCTTCGGTTTAGCTCCGGCTTTTCAAGCGTCAAGAATCGATCTAAGCGAAGCCCTGAAGCAGGGTGGTGGCCGTTCAGGGTTGAACGCTGGCGGGAACCGGCTCCGTAGCGCGATGGTGGTGGCCGAAGTTGCTTTGGCGCTTGTCTTGCTCGTGGGCGCCGGATTGCTGATTCAGACTTTCCTGAAGCTGCGCGACCAGTATTCGGGACTGAAAGCAGAAAGCGTTTTGACAATGCGGACAGTCCTGCCTCGCAGCAAGTACAACGAATCTCCTCAGCGCACCGCTTTCTATAAGCAAGTATTGGAACGTGTACGCTCTTTACCAGGTGTCAGCGCGGCTGGTTATTCGACCTCAGTACCGTTGGCAATCAAAGGCGGCACAAGCGGTTTTTGGGTCGAAGGGCGCACGGTGGAGCAGGCGAGGGCGGGAGGACTTGCGTACGACGCCAATCATCGACAGATCAGTGTCGATTACCTCAAGACGATGGGAATACCCATCCAGCAAGGACGCTCCTTTGATGACAGTGACAACGAAAAATCCATTCCTGTTGCCATCGTTAACGAAACCATGGCGCGACAGTATTGGCCCGGCGAAAACCCAATCGGAAAACGCTTTAAGTTGGGTGACCCCGACGACAACGAAGTGCCGTGGGTGACGATTGTTGGAATTGCCGGCGATGTGCGGCAAATGGGAGTCGATGAGCCGGTCAAGCCGGAAATGTACTTTCCGTATCAGCAGACCTCCGAGTTTGCTTATTACGCTCCACGCGACCTGGTCATTCGCACTTCGGTGGATCCGTTGAGTTTGGTTGCCGCGGTGCGCAATGAGATTCATCAAGTCGATCCGGAACAACCCATCTCAGATGTTCGCACGATGGCCGCGGTGCTGGGCGAGGAGACTGCCTCCCGTCGTATGGGCATGATACTACTGACGATATTCGCCGCGCTGGCGCTTCTACTCGCGACCCTCGGGGTTTATGGCGTGCTGGCCTATTTCGTCGTGCAGCACACGCAGGAGATAGGCGTACGGATGGCACTGGGCGCACAGAGGCACGACATACTTGGCCTCGTACTGAAAAAAGGAATGACCTTGGCCTTGCTCGGAGTCGTAATCGGGTTAGCAGCAGCCTTTGCACTAACACGATTGATGGCCGGGCTGGTCTATGGGGTAAGCCCGACGGATCCGGTGACATACGCAGGGCTGGCTGCGCTACTGATCATGGTGGCGTTTGTCGCCTGTTACCTACCGGCGAGACGGGCGACAAAGGTGGATCCGATGGTAGCACTGATTTATGAGTAATGACGCAATGACGTGCGTCGTTTAGATAGCGGACTTGTCCGCCGCGGCCGTGGCACAAGCGCCAATTCTAAACGGCAAGTAGTTTCCTCGACGCGGTGTGACCCGATGAATAGCTGAACTTGTAATCTGACCAAGGGAGACAGACGATGGAAAACTTTTGGCAAGACGTCCGTTATGGAATGCGAATGTTACTCAAGGCGCCGAGCATCAGTATCGTCGCCACAATCGCGCTCGCGTTAGGAATTGGCGCAAACACCGCCATCTTCAGCGTCGTGAATGCGGTGTTGTTGCGCCCGCTGCCGTTCGCAAATTCTGACCAATTAATGAACGTTTGGGAAACCGATTCGGTGCGCGGCTACGTGCGAGGTTCTTCTTCATATCCGAACTTTGTGGACTGGCGAGAACAAAACCACGTGTTCGAACGCATGGCCTCGTATCACACCGGCGATTTCATCATTACCGGGCGCGGCGAGTCCACACGGCTTCAAGGCGCAGTGGTAAATGCGGATCTATTTCCGTTGCTAGGCGTTTCGCCCGTAATTGGACGTGGCTTTCTGCCGGATGAAGATAAGCCAGGAGAAGGTGGCCGGGTAGTTATCCTAAGCCAGGGGCTATTTCAGAAACGTTTCAACTCCGATCCGAACGTTGTGAATCAATCGGTCGTGCTCGATGGCAAGAACTATACGATCGTTGGCGTCATGCCCGGCACGTTTCAGTTTCCTGTCCAAAACGACCCGGTCGACTTGTGGACCACGGTTGCGTTGGATAGGGAAGGGGAAGATCCGATCACCGAAGAGCGTGGCGCCCATTATATGGCTGTGATCGGGCGTCTCAAGCCAGGCGTTTCGAAGGAGCAAGCCCAGGCCGAGATGACTTCAATTAGCGCTCGCCTCGAACAGCAATACCCTGACAAGAATTTGCATAAGAGCACCAAGGTCGAACCGACGCTGGAAGCTTTGGTGGCCGCCGTTCGGCCGGCCTTACTAATACTGCTTGGCGCCGTTGGCTGTGTGCTTTTAATTGCCTGCGCCAATGTAGCGAATTTGCTGCTGGCCCGGGCAATGACGCGCCACAAGGAAATGGCGATTCGCTCCGCCCTGGGTGCCAGCCGGTTACGGGTTGTGCGGCAGTTGCTCACTGAAAGCGTCCTGCTTTCACTGGCGGGCGGAGCGCTGGGACTAGTGCTGGCCGTTTGGTGGTCGGATTTGTTGGTAACCCTTGGCAAAGAGAACATACCTCGCGCATTGCAGGTCGGACTGGATTGGCGCGTGCTCGGATTTACGTTGCTGGTTTCTGTGTTCACAGGACTCGTTTTTGGGTTAGTACCGGCGCTGCATTCTTCGAAGACGGAATTGACGGAATCGTTGAAGGAAGGTGGGCGGGCCGGAGAAAGCGCGCGACGCAATCGGACTCGGGGAGTACTTATAGTGAGCGAGCTTGCGATCGCCGTCGTATTGTTAGTTGGGGCTGGATTGTTAATCCAGAGTCTCTGGCGCCTGCGACAAGTTAATCCCGGCTTCGAGTCACAAAATCTTTTGACTTTCGTCGTGGGAATACCTGACGTTAGATACCCGACCGATAAGCAGGCAAGGTTTTACCACGACCTGGTTACGCGGATTGAATCTCTTCCGGGTGTTCGCTCAGCAGGTTCCGTCATTCCACTGCCGTTGAGTGGCGACATGTTCAGTATCTCGTTTGAGACGGAAGGCCGGCCTGTGGCAAAAGGCGATCAGCCTTCGTCCGACTTTTTCTCAATCGAACCCGGTTATTTTAAGACCCTCGGTGTCTCGATATTGAAAGGTCGAGACTTCAATGAGCGCGACAACAAAGACGCGCCCGCTGTAATTATTGTCAATCAAGCCTTCGCGCGAAAATTCTTTCCCAATGAAGACGTGATCGGCAAACGGATCAGACCGGGAATTTCAACTTATACAGATAAACCTAAAATGCGAGAAATCGTCGGCCTGGTGTCTGACGTCAGAAACCGGAACCTCAGTTCCGAATTGAGGGCGGGCTACTTCGTACCGGCAGCGCAAGTTCCTTTCAATCAGATGACACTGATAGTCAGAACTACCAACGATCCGCACAGCTTGATAACGGCTGTCCAGAATGAGGTCCATTCGATGGATCCGGAGTTACCCGTTTTTAGTGTGAAGACGATGGATGAATACATCTCCGCGACGGTAGCCGCGCCTCGTTTCAACACTACGTTGCTGGTGATCTTCGCGTCGGTTGCTTTGATCCTGACAGTCGTTGGGTTGTACGGCGTAATGAGCTACTCAGTGGCACAGCGCACAAATGAGATCGGCATCCGAATGGCGCTGGGGGCTCAAACTCGCGACGTCTTGCAGCTGATTGTTTCGCAGGGATTCAAACTGGTATTACTCGGGTTGGCTATAGGCCTGGTCGGCGCCGTCGCGTTAACGCGTGTAATTGCGAGCCTGCTTTTTGGCGTGACTGCAAAGGATCCGCTGACGTTTGCTGCGGTGACGGTGCTTCTTGCATTTGTCGCTTTTGTCGCGTGTTACATTCCGGCGCGACGCGCCACGCGTCTCGATCCATTGAAGGCGCTGCGTTACGAATAGGGGGGCGTAATTCGCAATGTGAGGCGGTGGCAAGCCGGAACCCGGGTGAACAATTCCAGAGTGGTTTGTGGTAGCCTCATAGCCACTCTGACTTTAGAACCTGCAGATGTCTAGAATTCTGATTGCCGACGATCAAACGGATGTACTGGCGGCGTTGCGTCTGCTCCTAAAAGGTAACCGCCATGAGATCCAGACAGCATCTTCGCCCGAAGGTGTGCTGGAAGTAGTGAATTCCCAGGAACTCGACGTGGTCCTCATGGATCTCAATTACGCACGCGACACGACGTCAGGCAGCGAGGGATTGGATCTGCTGACCAGAATTCAAGCGATTGATCCGACCTTGCCCGTCGTGGTAATGACGGCTTGGGGAAGCGTCGATCTGGCAGTGGAAGCGATGCGGCGTGGCGCGCGCGATTTCATTCAAAAGCCCTGGGATAACGCGCGGCTGCTGGCTGTGGTGCGTACGCAAATTGAGCTGGCCGGAGCACTACGGCGGGAGCAGCGTTTGGAGGCGGAGAACCTTGCACTGCGCGACAACGCGGCCGAGGCTGCGGCGACGTTGCCTCGGATCGTTGCTGAGTCGCAGGCGATGAAGTCGGTTCTAAAACTCGTCGAGCGAATGGGACCAGCCGATGCAAACATACTCATCACCGGAGAGAACGGTACGGGGAAGGGCGTAATCGCGAATGCCGTGCACATGACCTCGTCTCGAGCCGCAAAGCCTCTGGTGTCGCTCAATGCCGGTGCGTTGGCCGAAGGTGTTTTCGAAAGCGAACTATTTGGGCATGTACGGGGCGCATTTACTGACGCGAAGGTGGATCGAGTCGGACGTTTTGAGCTGGCTGATGGCGGCACGCTGTTTCTCGACGAAATCGCGAACGTACCGCTTAACCTGCAGCCAAAACTCCTGCGTGTTTTGGAAACCGGCGAATTCGAACGCGTCGGATCATCTAAGACTCGCAAAGTTGATGTGCGCTTGTTGTCGGCAACCAATGCTGATTTGAATGCCGAGGTGGCGCAGGGCAAATTCCGGCAGGACCTCCTGTTCCGTCTGAACACGGTTGAGATTCACCTACCGCCACTACGCGATCGGCGCGAAGACATTACGGCCCTCGCCGAACACTTCCTTCGGCAACACAGCGAGCGATACCGGCGAGGGCCCATGAGCTTTACGCCGCAGGCCCTTGACGCTTTGCGTGAGCACTCATGGCCAGGCAATGTACGCGAATTGGATCACGTGGTTGAGCGGGCCTTGTTGATGAGTTCCAGCAGCGTGGTGACAGCCTTTGATCTGGCGTTGCAGGCAACGCCCGATGGTCGTCTGGCGTCACGTCTGGAAGAAATGAGCCTTGAGGAAGCCGAGCGTCTGTTGATAACTAAAGCCCTCGCGCGCTTTGAAGGCAACGCTAATCGCGCCGCTGAAGCGTTAGGCTTGAGTCGCAGTGCGCTCTACCGGCGGTTGCAAAAGTATGGGTTATCATAGCGGCGTGAGCACTCCCGCTAAACTGCCAAAGAACGCCTCCACAATTCCGAGCCTCGACCCCGCGCTCAAGCGTGGCGGTCGAATGAAATTCGAGCGACGCGTAACGTTCCTCGCCCTGGCCGCTGGTTTTCCCGCCGTAATTCTGTGCGCTGTTCTGCTCTGGTACGACGACTACACGGCGCGCGTGCAGTGGACGGTCGATCTTTTCCTCGTACTCATTTGGCTGGGCATCGCCTTCAACCTCAAGCAGCGAATCGTTCGGCCGCTGCAAACGCTCTCAAATATTCTCGCTGCTATTCGCGAGGGCGACTATTCCATTCGCGGAAGACGAGCGACAGAGGGCGACGCGCTCGGCGAAGTGATGTTGGAAGTCAACGACCTCGGGCAAACCCTGCGCGAACAGAGACTGGGAGCGCTTGAGGCAACTGCGTTATTGCGCACGGTAATGGCGGAAATCGACGTAGCGGTCTTTGCGTTTGATGGTGAACGACGTTTGCGACTGGTGAATCGGGCTGGCGAAAGATTGCTGGCCCAGCCGGCAGCTAGACTGCTGGGACGCACGAGCGTCGAGCTCGGGCTGGCCGCGTGTCTCGATCGTCAGGAAGGCGAAGACCCGCACACGATGCAGATGGTCTTTCCCGGGGGTGTGGGCAGGTGGGACATTCGCCACAGCACTTTTCGCGAACGCGGCGCACAGCATCAGTTGCTCGTATTAACTGACCTCAGTCAAACGTTGCGGGAAGAAGAACGTATTGCCTGGCAGCGCCTCCTACGCGTGCTGGGCCATGAGCTCAACAACTCGCTGGCCCCCATCAAATCGGTTGCTGGTAGTCTTGCAGATTTGCTGGTTCGTCAACCGCGTCCGGCGGATTGGGACGACGACATGGAGCGTGGTTTGAAAGTTATTTCTTCGCGGGCAGATTCGCTGGCGCGTTTCGTTGAGTCGTATTCGAAACTGACGCGCTTGCCGCAGCCGCGCTTTGAGCCGCTGAATATCGGCGCACTGGTACGGCGCGTCGCCAGTCTCGAAACGCGCTTGCGGGTGAACGTCGTTGCTGGTCCAGAGCTGATGATTAATGGGGACGACGTGCAGTTGGAACAGTTGCTGATTAACCTGGTGCGCAATGCCGTCGATGCTTCGATGGAGACTAAGGGCGGCGTGCGTGTTGGGTGGAGTCAAAATAACGGGCAGGTTGAGGTCTGGATCAGTGACGAGGGACCTGGCCTCGCAAACACCGCCAATCTCTTCGTTCCATTCTTTACCACCAAGGCAAAAGGGTCCGGCATTGGGCTCGTGCTTTCGCGCCAGATTGCGGAAGCGCACGGCGGTACATTAACACTCGAGAACCGCCACGGTCTGCGCGGTTGCGAAGCGCGCCTCAGGTTGCCGCTGTAACCTGTTTGTAGGGGGGCCACCCCTTCGTTTAATACAAATCCCTCCAAAGTGACTGAGAAGGTGAAGAGGGGCGGCCACGGAGTGCCGCCCCTACAAAAATACCTTGGCGGCTTGGCGGTTAGCTATTAATCTGGTATGCGACCATTCGATTGCCGTTTGAGACAAACATCAGCCCCAGCGCTTCGTCTGTAATGAATCGCTCATCCAGGTCGCGCAACCTGATTTCGCGCGCAGTCTGCCCAGTGTGAATGTTGACGCCGGCAAGTCCGTTTCCACCACGAGTCTTGAGGTCTGTGTAGAAGTACATCCAGTTTCCCCGCAACGCAGCAAGGCGATCCCGGTGCCACAGAAAGCGCGAGAGTCGCTCCAGTTGGTGCGCAGGATCAAGTCGATCCAGCAGCCGTTCGTCCACATCATTGGTGCGGCGACGTATCAGATCAGAAGGCGAGGGAACTGAAGAGTCACGCGTGGACAGGTTGCCCAAGCTTCCGGCGCCACCTCGTACTCGAGAAACCACGCCAAACTGTCTGAAGCGAGCGGCGGCGTAAGATCTTGCGTAGTTGCGAGCGGAACTCGTAGCCAGCGCCTGTAGATTTGAGGCTGAGGCGCGTGCCGTCAAACCTGACCAACTCAAACTTCCTACAGTGCGGGCGAGCTGTACACCACGAAAAGCAGTAACCGCGGTGCCGCCATAACGAAAATAAAGTGATGCGGCACGCGCAGCAACCGCAGCTAATGTTCGGAATATGCCACGGCCGGGAGGCGTATGACGCGCACGCCATACCTCGCGACCACTCGCCACCTCGAACGCCGCAATCTCCGATTGGCCGCCCACCACTACTTCGCCACGTTCATTTAAAACGCCAAACGAAGCTCGCTTAATCTCGTGCTTGACGCGCGTGCGACGCTTGCCGGTCTGCGAATCGATCACGATGAGGTCGTCGCGATCCGCGATGATGATGGTGGAAGGATTAGGCAGCACTAGATTAGTGATTCCTTTGTCCGCTCCCTTGTAACGCCATAGCACTTTTCCGCTTCGAACGTCTATGGCGCTCACTCCATAAGATCCGCGCTCGACTGTTTCACCGTCCTTGAGCCGTGTGAACTGGCCGCCAGTTCGAACATACAAAACCTGGCCAACCAAGATCATCTCCGGACTCAAACCCAGGTCTTTCGCTTCCCACTCAGTGTCGCCGGTTTCGCGCGAGATTGCTCGAACGTGGCCGCGGCCGGAAGTGTAGATGAAAGCGTCGTCGAATATTGGTGCTGCTTCCGTCAATGCGAGGCCTCCTTCGTTAACCCGATAGCGCTCACGCAGCCGCGCCTTGCCGGTGCGCGCATCGAAGGACGTCAAACCCTCGTAGAAAAGATAGAGCCGTCCATCAAGGAATACCGGTGGGTAATAATTGTCCAACGTGTAGTTAACCTCACCGTTTCCATCCGCAGGCCAGCGCGAGGGCATCATTTCCGTCTCGCCCGCTTCAAATTTCCAAATCTCGTTGCCGGAAGCGAGATCCAGCACGTGCAAGAGGGGATGACGTTTGAAACCATCATCTGCATGTCCCTGCGCGTCTTTGGCAAGGACGACGGCCAACAAGTTTGCGACTGGGTCGACCGCCATCTGCATCACGGCGCCACGAATCTTGTTGCTTTTCCAAACGGTGTCGCCACTGAGGAGATCAACTGCTTCAACGCGGGTCCGTTCACCCTTTTCAAAGCTGAGCAGAAGCAGATCCGAGGCCGGCACCGGAGCCACGTCCGTTTCATCCAGTGAAACATCCTTGCGTCGCCAAAGCGTTTCGCCTGTCTCGCTGTCAACGGCGTAAAGCGATTTCTCCGTGCCCACAAGTAACACACCAAGGTCGGTGGTTTGATAGAAGCGAACTGTCTTATCGAGCTTTGTGGTCCACGCTTGCGCCTTCGCGTCAATGGTCGGAAAGCTGATGATAGCGAGGAGAAGAATTACTGATAACCTAACGAACATGGTTGGAGGATACCACCAGCGGGAGACAAGCTGCATCAAAAGTCGTTGCGGCCACGACATCCAGGCTGAGAAGTGCATGCGAACTCCATTGCAAATCTGATATTCTTAGATTCCCAGTTTGAAAAGTGTACGTCAGACCTGTTGAGTTCGAGTTAATCCCTTTTGCTAGCTAAGTTGTTTTCAATGCAGATTCTTGTGACAACCAGAATACTTGCACGCGCGGCTTGCTCGGTCGCTATCGTCCTTGCTTCTTTAGCCGGTCACGCATTGGCACAGTCGACCGATGTGGCTTGGCCATCACCTGTTCGCACTAGTGAAGTTGTCGGAACGATAGCGGCGCGAGATCTTGGCGACGCGCGACTCACCGATCATTTTTACGCGTTTACCGCTACACCCGGGGATCTCACGATTGATATTGAAAGCCGGAATCTCAACGGTGATATAGATGTCTTCACCTTCTCCGGTCTGCGGCCGCTCCTGAAGTTCACGCTTTATGCAGGGAGCTCTGGCCGGATTACTAAAAGTATCTATGTTCGGGTGCAGGAAGACTTGATTCTGCGAGTCGAAGGTCGCACACCCAACGACGATGATGCAGTTTATCGAATTCGCTTCGCCGGGTCGTTTGCACCGATAACCTCAGGGCCGCTCGCGGAGCACGAGGACGCGATCCAACCAGCGCATACTGCAATAGCCACTGGAACAGGAGGGAGGCGAGTGTCGTCGGTGGGAGCGACAATCGAGGAACCCCGGACTGAGGTTGCTGAGACGCCGACGCCGGAGCCAACGCCGGTTGAATCGCCAGAACCCAAAGCGACACCTACTAAGCGTACAGCAAGAAACACGCGGCCGCGTCGTCCTGCACCTCGGCGAACGCGTCCTGCCGAGCCGGAGAAGGCTGAAGAGACCGCGACGAAAAGCGAGGCAGAGAACAAACCCCCAGCGGCTAATTCAGAGCCTGAGACTACTACCACAGCCAAGGAAGGTAAGACTGCAGCCAAGGGAAGGCGTCCAACCAGAAGAACCACAGCGAGATCCGCAACTAGTCGCAAGGCTGAACAGCCACCTGCCAGTCAGGAACCCGAAGACACTGGTCCACGACTCGTAATTGAGACCGCTGACGGAACGCTCGTCGACCGCTACATGAGCACCGTGCGCCGTGTCACTGTTGAAAATGGTCAGGTGGTAGTGGTGGGTAAAGAGGGAAAGATCCAAAGAATTCCGCTGTCGAGTGTGGTCCGGATGACTATCTCCCCGTAAACGTCTCACTGGCGCTAGCTAAGGCAAAAAGCAGAGATTTTCCATATATCATTTGACATTTCTCATTTTCAATTTTACTCGTCCGCCAGCGTCACGTTGTTGCTCGCGATAAAGAAGCTAAAAAGATGACAAATTGAAAAATGTCAAATGATATATGGAAAACATACTGATGCAGTTTGCCTTCCGAGTCTGATTCGCCATGCCTTGCGGTAGAAGAAGCCATGGCGAGATCGCTCCACATCAGTACCGAGAGCGGTAGCGACCGGCCCAACACTCAACCTTAGTTTCAAGAGCTCAGTGGTCGGAGCAGGTATTGAAGCCGGATACAAACGTTGAATCTTTGGCCGGTCGCTACCGCTCTCGGTACTGATGTGGAGTGCGTTGCCACAAGCGTGAGTCTCTGCCAAGTTGAGTCCTCAGTCGGCAGCGACCACTCTCAGTCACACCGTCGGATTCAAACTGCATCAGTACTCATGGAAAATCTCTGCTTTCAACCTCCCTAAAAGCCTACTTCGATTTGTCGCCCGCCTTTAAGCTGGCCAACTTCTCCTTAAACTGCGGCAGATCCTGACTGGTTGGATCAACTTTCTCGAGGTTGGCGATTGCTTGCTCCGCTGCCTTCGTATCGCCTTTCCCGAGTGTCGCTGCTGCTAACCCGGCAAGTGTAGGTACATCGTCACTCTTTTTCGCTAGCGCCGCTCGATACCATTTCTCGGAGACATCGAAGTGACCCGCATCGAGGTTTACAAGTCCAAGCGCCACCACAGTTTGATAATCGTCAGGCTTTAGCTGGTTAGCCTTTAGCAGATACTCAATCGCCGAATCGTATCGTTGGATCTGGTAATAGAGTTCTGCAGCCTTTATCTGCGCGTCAAAATTTTTCGGTTCGTTTCTGGCCTTTTCAAGCGAAGCCGCAACTTCCGCTTGCATGCCAGCGGGATTTTGCCCGGCGGCATTTGAACCAATGGGCGGGTGATCGGAGGGCATCTGCCCGCTCGATGAGGCAGAGGGTGGAGTGGGTCCGTAGCGCTGACTTGCAGTGCTGGCAAAGAGAAAACCAACGATGAAGCCAAACAGCAGACCAATAATGGCGAACAGCAAGTTCTCTCGTGTCATTGTGTTCCAGGATTACTTCTTGGTGGCTTTATTCATCAGCGTCCTTAATCAGCGCTCGTAGCTGCTCGCGCAATTCCGGGCTGTTTGTGTGACCATGCGCCGTCACCGCGTGTTGCGTTGCTGCCTCGAGCACTTCCTCCTCTGTGCCTTCGATCCTCAGCGTGCAGCCAATCTCGCTTGGATACTCCCTGCAATCAACAGCCTTTCTTTTTGTCTCTGCCATCTACCATCTCCTCATTGTGAACGTACGCGCGTTCATTCTAACCTGAATTCTATTTGGCGCTCGTACCTGCTAAGGCCTTTGCGTCGTTGATATTTTGTGAAATGGTCGCAGCCAATTCCGAACCTGCCGGCGCCTTATCTAACGCTTTTTGCCAGTAATCGATCGCTTGTTTGTAGTTCTTCGCCTGATATTCAGCGCTGCCTGCGAGCTCGAGGGCTTTCGCATTTTGCGGATCGATACGCAAAGCCTTCTTGACCAGCTCGAATGGTTCGCCCTGGAGTTGGCGGCCGTTGGCCATAGCCAGGACAAAAGCGAAGTCGGTCAGCAGGTCGACATCATCGGGTTTCAGCACGGCCGCTTTCGCATAGGCATTACTCGCGTCGCTATATTTCTCCAGAGTCGTGTAGGAGCGCCCGAGCATGATCCATCCTTCAGCGTCGCTGGGATTCTGTTCCAATCGCTTTGCGAGCGCGGCCACGTTAGCTTCGATCTGCTGCTGGCTCATCTGCCCGCTGGCAGTAGGGTCGCTGGTTGATGGCTGTGGGTTAGTCGCTGTGGAAGCGCCCGACAAAGCTGCAGAATTCCCCAGGAAGAGATACAGGATGACTGCGAGAGCAGGGATTCCAAGCGCAACTGCGTAGGCCGCGTTTAGATTGAAAGCGGGTTGAGGCTGCTTTTTAGATTCCTTGTCTCCAGTCGAGACGTCGTCGAGAAGACGTCGTTCTATTTCGTCTCGATCTTGCTGGTACTGTTCCTGACTGATGATTCCGTTTCGTAAATCCGCCTCCAACTCCGAAAGCTGATCGCGATAGACATCGAGGTTCGCCTCCTTCTTCTCGTCCTCACTCGTGGTTTTTGGTGCGCGCTCGAACAGAGTGGGAAGGACAAACGCCAGGGCTATGCCGACCAGGCCAGCGCATATCAGCCAAAAAAGTATCATGCTATCTCTTTCCTGCTTGCAGCTTTCAGGAGTGCTTCGGCGCGTCTGCGCTCGTCTGCTGAGAGCGGCTGTTCAGTTATCAATTCGCGGCGCTGCTTCAAGTAGCGAAACAGAAAGGCAAGGCCCGCGAGCAGAAAAACAAACGGCCCAAACCAGAGCAAATACGTAGTTGGATCAACTGGTGGTTTGTAGAGAATGAACTTTCCGTAGCGGTCAGTAAGATAGCCGATGATCTCCTTGTCGCTCTTGCCGGCTTTCATCTGCTCGCGAATTTGACCGCGCAGATCTTCCGCGAGGTCAGCTTGCGAGTCCGCGAGGGTTTCGTTTTGGCAGACAAGGCAGCGCAACTCTTTGGAGAGCTTCATCAGGCGCTCTTCCAAAACCGGATCGGCCGCCACGGGTTGTGCTTCTTTTGCAACGACGCGGAGCGAGAGGCAAGAGAAAAGTAATAGTAGTAATAGCGCTGTGTATTTCATACTGATTGCTTAAGGCGTGGAATCCAATAAAGGGCGTTACTAATCGGTAAAGTTCAAAGGAGTCGGTTTAGGTTTACGGGGAGTGTATTCAAACTTGGGTTTACTGTGGCCTCACTTGTTTAGTTCTTTAGCCAAAGGAAGAATTTTTGTAGACCAGATATCGGGAGTCACCGGACCGATCTGCTTGAAGCGAATGACGCCGCTTCGATCAATCAGGTAAGTTTCCGGCGCGCCATAAACTCCATAGTCAATTCCTACCCGGCCATCCAGGTCAGATACGCTCAACACATAAGGATCACCCAACTCTCCCAGCCAGGCGAGAGCGTCCTCGCGCCTGTCTTTCGAGTTTAGTCCGTAAATCGGCAATGCTCCGGATCGCGCGTATTCAAGCAGGAATGGATGTTCGTCGCGACATGAAAAACACCATGAAGCCCAGACGTTCAGAACCCAAACTTTGCCCTTCATCTCCTCCGCAGAAAACGTTTTGGACGGATCCTTGAGCTGTGCCAGCCGAAATGCTGGCGCGGGCTTGTTGATCAACGGGGAAGGAACTTCGTGCGGATCGCGTCCCAGGCCGATGGCGAGAAACACCACCAGCACCACGAAAAGAACAAGCGGTATTACATATCTGCTCATACTTCCTTGGCTGCCATGGCTACAGCGGGAACGGGTTGTTGGCTCTTTTGCGCGAGTGCCTCACGTTGCTTCCGGGCTGCGAGTGCATAGCGACGATCACTGAGTGCCAAGCCACCGCCCATAGCCATCAAAACTGCACCACCCCAAATCCACGAGACAAAGGGTTTGTAATAGACCCGCACGCTCCAGGCGCGACCGTCAATCGGTTCACCGAGAGAGATATATAGGTCTCGAAACAAGCCACTATCGATCGCGGTTTCCGTCATCACATTACCCCGGGCGAAGTAGCTCCGCTTCTCCGGGTACATCTTGTTAATGAGGTTACCGTTTTTGCTGACCTCAATGTCGGCACGCGCTGCTTCGTAGTTAGGTCCGGTAGCTCTAGTTACACCATTAAAGCGAAAAGTATATCCGCCGGCATTCACCGTGTCCCCAACGTCCATCCGCACATCCTGCTCAGATTGGTAGCCAGTGACGATTGTCACTCCGACTATGAAAACCGCGACTCCGAGATGGGCCAAGTGCATGCCGTAGTAACTACGAGTTTGCGTTGCCAGTTTTCGCCAGACACTCAATTGTCCGGACGTGGTTTTGACGCGATCCCAGATATTGAGAAAGACCGTAATTACGATCCACAGCGCTAGCATCAATCCGAGACTGGCAAGAGGCTTCCACTGTCCCAAGACAAAAGGAAGAATTAATGCTGTGGCCACGCTCGCCAGGAAAGCCCACCGCAAGCGAACGACCAGCTCCGGCAGACTCGCTTTTTTCCAGCGGGCAATCGGCCCTATCCCCATCAGGAACACAGCGGGCACCATTAGCGGCGCAAAGACGCTATTGAAGTACGGAGGACCAACCGAAAGCTTGCCCATACCAAGCGCGTCTATGATTAGCGGATAGAGAGTGCCCAACAACACCGAGCCCGCAGCCACCACCAGAAGGACATTGTTTGAAAGCAGCATCGACTCACGCGAGATCACTTCAAACTTGCTACC
>DATBRN010000408.1:0-14165 GCA_036560225.1 Pyrinomonadaceae bacterium
GGTGGCCAGAGAAAAGCAGATTAGGAGACTTCCTAGTATCTCAAAAGAAAGGGCTGCTGGAATCAAATCCAGCAGCCTTTTCTCTTAGCACACGGAAACGAATCCGTGTCGTCGCGAACATCAATCGTCCGCGCTAATGACCACCGCCACCTCCGCTGAGGTCGAGCGTTACCGTTGCGGTGTCGCAGTTGCTTGGACTCGCGATCTCGCAGATTCCATAAATGAGATTGTAGAGTCCTGAAGGCGTTTTCGGCGCCACCGTAACCGCGCCAGTCGAAAGATTCAGCGTGATGCCCCGGATGGGCGGCGAGACTTCTGACAGCTGAACGGTCGCCGTTGTCGCCCTTAACCCATTGAATGTGTCGTTCGCCAGGACGCTCGCGATCGCTGTGCCTCCTGTCTTGGAGGAGATCCTCGCCGATTCGTTGACTGCATCGATTACGTAATTTCTGACTGCGATGGACGCCGTGGCCTGATCGCAATTGGCGAAACTGGTGTTGTCGCAGATCTGATACACCACCTCGTAGTTGCCTAAAGGAGTGCCGCGGGCAACGTCGACGGAACCATCAGCAGTGTCGAGCGTGACTCCGGCGTCGGATGGCGATACCGAGATGAGCGACAGAGTTACATTCGAAGTCGTGGCTCGGGTGCCTGTCAGTGTATCGTTCGCCAAAACGGTAGCGACAGCAGTACCGCCAGTAGATGGCGACGCCCAGCCCGAATCGTTCACCGCGTCGACCACGTAAGGTTTGACCACGACCGTTACTGTCGCGTCATCGCAGCTCGATGGGTTGCCAATATCACACATGCGGTAACTCAGCGTGTAGGTTCCCGCAGATGTAGCAGACGCCACATCCACCGAACCGTCACTAGCATCCAGAGTAACTCCAGAATGGTTCGACGAATTTTGCGCAAGCGTGACGTTCGTGGGTATTGCGCGAACACCTGCAATCCAGTCGTTGTCAAGAACACTCGCGACCGCGGTTCCTCCTGCAGGCGATGCGACCTGACCAACGTCATCGTACGCGTAAGGTCCCGGCCCTGTAGCGCGCCAGAGCCAGACGCCGCGTGTGCTCAGCTCCTCATCTGGACTCGCGGTAGCAGCAACACTGAAACTGCCATTAGCAGAGACGGGAGTAGTACCCCAGCTCACAGAACCAATAATTGGCAAGCCGGCGTCATCCTTGCTTGCCGTCCATCCTGCCCCAAATGCGCCGCACGCATAGGTAATGCAAAATGATTGTGTCGGCTGAAATGCGGACAGAAATGATTGCGCGGTTCCGAAATGGGCCAACCCTTCAACGGAACGGCTGCTCAAGATGTCCGGATCAAAGTAGCTGAAGAGTTGCAACACCTGAGAATCAGTCGCCCATATCCAATCGTTGACGTTCCTTCCCGCAATGGGACCGACGCAGGCATTCGCACGGTCTTGCGGACAGACTTGAGCCGTCGCGTTCCAGCTCACCCCCGCAGTCGCCGTAAGCTGCATCCATTCCTTGCCGTGGCCGTCATTGACACCTACGGCGGATTGGGCCCGCGAAATGATGGGTGCTCCGAATAAAACCAGCACCAACAATGCCAGTGAATGCGCCGCGCCAACCAATTTGGTTCGATTCAAAGATGTGCGTTGATCGCGAAAGTTGTAGGACATGGTTGTTCTCCTGAGGTTGAGGGCCACTACTCTCATTGGTGATTGGAATACGGTCCACCTGCTGTTTCGGCAGCGGCGGTGACTCCCAGCGGAAATGAAACGTTGAACAATTCAACAGTGGGGCGGCGGGATCGAAAAATACATTGATCGAAAAGATTGTTTATTCTTTGAATCCAAGGTTGGGTCTAGCGTGTTCGGCAACAACGCAAACTAACAGTTTGCTTTACATTTGCGACAGGCCGTTTGGCCAGCGCTCGCGGCCAGTTCATCACAAACTGATTGTTCAAACGCTCGGGATGGCTTAATGGAGTAGTTCGCCCAATCTACCTTTAGTCCTTACTTGTAGAATCGCGAGCCTGGGCGCGGGCGAAGCCTGGCGTAAGCGGGTGGGCATTTGTGAAACGTGACTCCGTCCTTCGCACCGGTTCTTCAATCTTGTTCGCGAAACCAGGAAACTATCCGGACAGCTAAGGCAACCAACTGGTCGCTTCCCAGTTGCGTTCGCCTCGCACCAGAGGTTTACTATCAAGCAGGAACTCTCTCTCTGACCAATAAAAGTAACCGGGTTTAGCAAAACAACTTGCACGCATGACTGAAGAAGCATTTCAAGATCTCGAGGGCAATGGATCTCCCATAAAAGTCCGGCAACGTCGCTGGGCGCGTCTTGGACTCATCTGGGGAGTCTGGACATTCATCGGCCTCGTTTTTACGCTCCAGGGCTACTTCACCTCCTATCGCTCAGAGCGTCCGATGCTCTTCACTGACTCGCTCTACTTGCAGATGACCTGGTCGTACCTCTGGGCGCTGGCCACGCCGCTCGTACTCTGGGCCTCCGCCCGACTGCCCATCGAACGAAACAATTGGATTCGCAGTTCACTGCTTCATGTGCCGATCAGCATCCTGCTTAGCGTATTCCTCACGGCTCTCGGACACATACTTCTGTGGCTTTACTGGGGCTACCGCGCAGGCAAACCATTCTCGTTCACAAATATGGGAAGGTTTGTCGTCGCAAACTTCAGTGAGGGCATTGGCATATACATGCTGATCGCGCTGACGAGTTATGCATTCAGTTACTACCGCCGCTATCGGGAAGGTCAGCTAAGAACCTTGCAACTTGAAGCGCAACTCTCTCAGGCCCAGCTACAGGCGCTAAAAATGCAGCTTCATCCTCATTTCCTCTTCAACACCCTCCATTCAATATCCGCGCTACTTACCATGGACATCGAGTCAGCCCGGAAGATGATTACCCGCCTGGGCGACTTTCTGCGTCTCACTCTGGAAAACTCTGGCTCGCCGGAAGTGACGTTGCAAAAGGAGATGGAGTTTCTCAGTTGTTATCTGGAGATTGAACGTATCCGCTTCCAGAATCGGCTGGTGACCCACATGGATCTCGCCGAACAGACTCTTGACGCGAAGGTTCCTAATCTCATTTTGCAGCCGATAGTCGAGAATGCTATTCGCCACGGAATTGCACCTCGCTCCACCCCCGGCCTGATCGAAATTGAAGCGAAACAACACAATGGTGCCCTTCGTATTCAAGTTCGAGACAACGGACCGGGCCTTTCCCAACATCGGACATCCGAGTATCTACTTAAGAAGGGTCTGGGGCTGGCTAATACCGAAACTCGGCTGAAACGCTTATATGGGGCGGCTCATCTCTTCGACCTGAGAAACAACCCCGATGGGGGGTTGATAGTGACCCTGGAAATACCTTTTCATAAAGACGGCGTCGCTCCCAGCCAATCAGAAATCGAGTAGCCTACCGAGTTTTATTTCCGTTGCCTCAGGCCTTCGATCTAATCGAAAACTCAAAGTTTTTTGCTACTGATACGCCCCCTGATGCAGGTTTTGTAACAGCATCCGGGTATCCCGAAACCTCAGATTGCGGGAGCTTTAGCAAGGAAGAAGCAATGACCGATTCTCCCCTCATTCGCGTACTCCTGGTCGACGACGAGCCGCTCGCGCGCTCGATGTTGCGGGAGATGCTCGCCGGCGACCCGCACGTGGTAATTGTTGGGGAGTCCAGCAATGGCCAGGAAGCCCTTGAAGCAATCCGCGCTCACTCACCCGAGCTGGTTTTTCTCGATGTGCAGATGCCTGAGCTGGGAGGCTTCGAGGTGCTGGACTCTCTTGACAAGGAAGAAATGCCTCATGTCATTTTTGTCACCGCTTACGACCAATATGCCGTTCGCGCATTTGAGGTTCAGGCACTCGACTACCTATTAAAGCCATTCGATCAGGAACGCTTCGATATTTCATGGGAACGCGCCAAGGCGCAAATCATCCGAGACCGAAACGGCGGCCGAACGGTGGACCAGCGCATTCTGGCCCTGCTTGAAGAATTGAAGTCGGGTAAGGAATATCTCGAACGGCTGGTAATCAAAACCGGCGGGCGCATCTACTTCCTGGAGACCGCTGAGATCGACTGGATCGAAGCCGAGGGGAACTATGTCTCAGTGCACAGCGGCAAGAGATCTCACCTGCTGAGGGAAACGATCAGCAGCCTCGAAGCGCAACTTGACCCGAAGAAATTTGTCCGCATTCATCGCTCCTCCATAGTGCGCCTCGATTTCATCCGGGAGCTACAACCCTGGTTCCACGGAGAATACCGCGTCATTCTGCAAGACGGCACCCAATTGACCCTCTCTCGCAACCATCGCGATAAGCTGCAGGAAGCCCTGGGTAAACTCCCTTAGCCAAACTTCCCTGGCCAATACCTTGCCGCGGTTATCACCGCCTCAAGCCTCCTAGTCACAAGCCTCTGCCGTTCTGTCACAAAAGCTGACTGCCCCGTAAACGCTAAGGGTATAAGTTGCCCTGTCATTCAGCGCGCAAACTTCAGTTTGTGTTTGGAAGCTAGCCCACTAGAAAAATGAGGTCCCACTGCTCGATTCCGAGCCAAGTTCGCGACACTTGGCCAAACTCCTTTTGATTCCGGCAGGAGGTGCTCTAATGAGGCGGCGCGAGTATTTGATGGTTATAGCTTTGCTTACTGTCGGTTTGGTTTCGGCGAAAGCCAATGGGCCCGGGGTTTCGAAAACTGCTTCCCCGGGTGAACAGGCGCCAGCTTCTGAAGTCGATGTCAAGACCGATGCCGAGGCGAACCCGGTTGAATTACCAACTGCAGAGGTATCGCCGCTAATGTCCAGGGACCATGAGTTGAGTGCAGCCTATCTCAAGGCTCTGCGAATTCTGAGCGGTGCCAATGGATGCAGCCATTTCTTTGGCGGACCCGCACTCTCGGTGGGAGTCTTCAAGCAACTCTTTGGCAAAGTGCAAAAAGACTTCATCCCGACGTCGATAGGAATACAGATGTCAGGTGGCACGACCAACTTTCGCAACGCTGTGACCCGTACGGAATATAGGTTGTTCGATAGAGTGACCATCAACGCCAACGGTCCGTTCTATCGAAGTCACGTTTCGCTAGCCAGTCCGTCACTGCATCAGATCGGGACGTTCGAACCAAACACACAAGAGGCTCGGGTCTTGATGTTATTACATGAGCTTGGCCACGTCATAAAAGGCGATGATGGAAACTGGCTATTACCCAATGACGGGAAGGACGAAAATACGAGCCATCTTAATTCGCTAAAGATTGAGCATGTTTGTGGAGAACAGATCAAAGCCCTACGGAAGGAACGCAAGGGGGATGGTCAAATGAATCTGGCAGGCAAGAGTGATTATTGAGCAACAATCAACTAACGAAGAACAATGAGAATAAGGAATAGCACATGGAGGAGCATATGAATTCAACCGCAACCTGGGAACGCGAAGAACTGGAAAGTACCGCCGCCCCACCAGATCAGAACAGCGAATCGTCTCCCAGCAACATAGCGACTTTGAAAGAGCTTGTGCTCAGACTTCTTAGCGAGCTTCACTGCGTTGCTGAAATTAACACGCTCAGCATTGTGGACGGGCTCGACTTCTATGATGAGGTGAGTCGCTTCGAGATTGATCTTATTAAGCGCGCGCTCTTCCAAACAGGCGGTCATCAAGTCAAAGCAGCCAAACTATTAAACCTGAAAGTAACTACGCTGAATTCCAAGATTAAACACTACAACATCAATCCGGGAGGTTTCTCCAACATTTACCCCCTGGTTGAAACTCTCAAAATCGAGGATCACCGGCACGCATAGGTCGGCAGGCTTGACCAGCACTTAGCCGGCGCTTGCCATTACTGCAATCACCCAGTCCATCCGGGGCTGGGTGATTTTGTTTTTTGGCATGTCACACACCAATAGACATGACACTGCGATGAACGAAGCAATACAGAACCGAGCGCGGTAGCGCCGGATGCTACACTCAACTTAGGCGATGATTTCGACAACCGAAGGGATGCCTGGAGTGCAGCCATGGTATTGAAGCCAACGTTGACGCTAGCATTCGGCGCTACCGCGCTCGGTTCAGTAGTGCTCGATCCTGCTGGTTCCAAACTGACCTCACTTCAAAATTATCCGAACGAAAATTTGAACCTCAACCGACAACTGAAGAGATTTCTGATTACCTAAATCCAAGAACTGCAACCTCATCTTACTCAGAATTCAAATTCCGCAACGTGGCCTAAGCGTGCCTGCTCCGAGTTGGCCGAGTTGAGTGACGAGTTGGCCTTTTATGGGTGTGGGCCATTGGGCACGAGCGTTGCACCTTTGCACTGCGTGATCCTGAGGCCGCCTTCCGAGTTCTCGGAGAATCAGGACCGTGGCTCTCGAAGAGCTCATACGCGTTTAGATAGGACCCTTATGGCCCGCCGCACCAGCGGACAAGTTCGGTTTCTAAACGAGCGTGCTTGATTCCAACTGATCAGGCCTGAGGACATGAACTGAGAGGCTCCCCTTCGTCGTGTGACCATTTCTGTAAAGACATCACGACCAGACAGTGTTTCGATCACGGAACCAGTTCAAGAAAGGAATTACGATGAGTAAGACCAATTTAAGACAATCAGCTACGGCCGGCGGACTCACATTTCTGTCCGTCCTGTTTGCTATTGCCGTTATGGCTGGCAGTGCTCTGGCCCAAAGCGAGACGGGCCAGATCACAGGCAAAGTCAGCGACCCGAATGGGGCGGTTGTTGCCGGCGCGGCCATCAACCTCAAGTCTGTAGAGACCGGAGCCCAACGCACCGCAACGACCAATGAGGACGGCGTCTATTCGATCACTAATTTGCAGCCCGGCATCTACGAGCTCACCGTGCAAGCGGCAAACTTCGCCAAGTCCACGCAGAAAGTGCAAGTAACGGTTGGCGCAAAGGCATCGGTTGACACCGCGTTATCCGTTTCTGCTTTAAGTACCGAGACAGTTGACGTAGTCGACAACGCAGGAGTTGAAGTCAACACGCAGACTCAGGAGTTATCGGACGTAGTTAGCGGAACGCAGATTCGCGAATTGCCGACAGTAACGCGCAATCCGTACAACCTGGTCCAGTTGTCAGGCAACGCCACGACCGACGATCCCAGCACGTCGCAAAACGGCACTCAAGGTACCGCCACCTGGCGCGGTGCAGGCGCATCGTTGAATGGCCAGCGCGCCGCCAGTACCAATGTGCTGCTCGACGGCGCCGACAACAATGACTCTTACCAGGCAATCGTGGGCCAGAACGTCCCACTCGACTCGGTACAGGAGTTCCGGGTTATCACGAGCAACTTCTCATCGGAGTATGGCCGCGCTACCGGTGGCATCATCAATGTGGCGACGCGCGGAGGCGCCAATGATTTCCACGGTTCGGCTTACGCCTTCAACAGGCTGTCGAGGCTGGCTTCGAATGGCTTCGCTAACAATGCGTTCAGCGTGCCACGCGGAGTTTTTACGCGCAACCAGTTTGGATACTCGTTCGGCGGACGAGTGATTAAAGACAAACTATTCTTCTTCAACAGCACCGAATGGACGCGAGTTCGCAGTCAGGGTGAGTTGCTCGCTTTCGTGCCGACGCCTGAGTTGATCAGTCTGTCAGCGCCGGCGACACGAGATTTCTTCAGCGCCTACACACTCGCCGCACGGACCACCGGAAGAATACGCACGGCCGCCGAACTTGGAATCACTGGTGTACCCGGTAACACTCCGGCGTTTCAGGAAGTTGCTTATTCCGTTCCAACTGATCTCGGTGGCGGTTTCCCACAGAACGACACTTCAACGGTAACGCGCGTCGACTGGATTGTGAGCGACAAGACTCAGATCTATGGTCGCTACGCACTGCAGGACAACATCACGCTGCCGGGCACCGGAGCAAACAGTCCTTATCAAGGCTTCAACACCGGCACGACGGCGTACAATCAAAACTTCCTGGCATCGCTGACGCACACGCTTTCCCCGAACCTCGTGTCAGCGACGAAGCTGGCCTTCAACCGCGTCAACACCGGCAACCCACTCGCGGAACAACCGCCAGGTCCCACGCTCTACATGAATGAGACCGTCGCGGTCAACGTCGATCAGAACACGCCGGTGAATGTCGCGTTTCCAGGTTACCTGCCCTTTGGCCCTGGCCTCGCGATTCCGGCCAACGGTCCAAGCAACCAGATTCAGATTTATCAGGACATGAATTTTCTGAAGGGCCATCACCAGTTTCGCTTCGGTGGACAGTATTTCAACATCCAACAGAACCGAACGTTCGGCGCCTTCCTTAATTCGGTGCAGACACTCGGAGTTACCAATGTCCAGGCCTATAACAACCTGGTAGCAGGGCGACTCGTGAAGTTTCAGGGCGCAGTTGATCCTCAGGGTGGCTTTCCAGGAGACTTCGTGACCACTCCGCTCAGTTCGCCGTCATTTAGCCGCAGTAATGTCTACAACGAATGGGCCGCTTATTTTAATGACGCTTGGCGCATTCGTCCGACCGTAACGTTGAATCTTGGTCTGCGTTACGAATACTACGGTGTACAACACAACAAGAACCCCGAGCTCGATTCCAATTTCTACTTTGGCTCCGGCAATACGTTGCAGGAACGCATCCGTAACGGCAGCGTCCAGATTGCGAAAAACAGCGCCATCGGCAGCTTATGGAAGCCCGACCGAAACAACTTTGCTCCGCGGGTCGGCTTCGCCTGGGACATCTTCGGCGACGGCAGGACTTCGCTTCGTGGCGGTTATGGCATCGCCTACGAACGCAACTTCGGCAACGTCACTTTCAACGTTATCCAGAACCCGCCGGCGCAAACGGTAATAGCGCTTACGGCCGGCGTCGATGTACCTTCGCTTGCGATTTCGCGTGACAACGCGGGACCGTTGGCTGGCAGCGGCACGACGGTTCGTATACCTGCCGCAAGTTTGCGCCATGTACGCGAAGATATCGTCAATGCATACTCCCACTTCTGGAGCGCTGCTTTCGAGCGCGAATTCGGGCAGGGAACCGTTGCCTCAATTGAGTACTCCGGTTCGGCGGGACGCTCGCTCTATTCACTCGAGAACATCAACCGCAGCGGCTCCGGGCTGGCCTATCTCGGTAGCCCAGCGACCACGCCAACAGGCGGTACTTCATCGCGCCTCAATGGCCAGTACACCAACATCAACACACGCGCCAACAACGGTTTCTCGAACTACAATGCTCTCGTTATAGGGATCGCAAGCAACAACTTCCGTAACAAGGGCCTGCAGTTCACCGCTCGATACACATTGTCGACGGCAAGGGACAATCTAAGCTCGACATTCAGCGACTCGAATGCTAACGGCACTCTGGGCTTGCTGGATCCGTTCGATCCGAAATTTGATTACGGCTACGCGGATTTCGATGCGCGTCACCGCTTTGTAACCAGTTTCAACTACGAAGTCCCATTCTTCAAAAACGCAGACAGCAGTCTTGTCAGGAACGTGCTCGGCGGCTTTGCGCTGACCGGCATCATTTCTGCACGTACTGGTAATCCTTTCACCGTCTATGACTGTACAACCGCCAGCAGTGGCGCTTGCCCGCGTTACGTGCCGAGCACTGGCTCTATCAGTTCTTCGGGGTCGGGCAGTTCGCAGTCAGTAGGTGCAAACTCGTTCAGCTTTCTCCAATTGCCGGCGGCGAATCCGTTCTTCAATCCACTCGCCGGCAATGGCGTAGTTGGACCATTTCCAGCCGCGATGTCGAAGCGCAATGCGTTTCGCGGTCCCGGCTACTGGAATGCGGACATGGGCCTCTACAAGCGCGTGAGGTTCAGCGAGAGGTACAGCATGCAGCTTCGCCTTGAAGCGTTCAATGTCTTCAATCACTCGAATCTGTTCATCGTACCTGGCTCGCTGGACATCAGCGGCTTCACTGACGCTGCGGGCAACCCGACGCCAAGCTTTATTCCGGCGCAACGTGGTGTCTTTACCAGCGGCAACCTCGAACGCCGCAACGTGCAACTCGCAGTGAAGTTTCTCTTCTAACTGCAGCCAGGGCTCAGTCCCTTGCCACTAATGGCTTGCGACCACCCCACGGCCATAACAAACGGGGAAGCAACTCAAAGTTGCTTCCCCGTCATTTTTGTCAACTCCGAGGCGAGCTATGGATCGCTCACCCACCCGCTACCGCGAGGTGGTACTGACCTCATCGCCACTCCGAGGCGAGCTATGGATCGCTCACCCACCCGCTACCGCGAGGTGGTACTGACCCTCATTACACAATGACCCGTGTTTCACGGCGACTTCTCTCCCTTTTCCTGAGCCGCAGGACCGCCCTCACGTGCCGCAGCAGCTTCGATGTCGGAATTGACTTCCCCGCCAATCAAAATTGCTGTTCCGGTGAAATAGAACCAAAGCATCAGGATGATAACCGCTCCCAGCGAGCCGTAGGTCTTACTGTAGGAATCAAAGAAATGGAGATAGAGTCGAAATCCAAATGAAACCATGAGCCAGAGGACGACAGCAACAACTGAACCGGGAGTAATCCAGCGCCAATTCTGATCCTTAAGATCCGGCGCCCAGTAGTAAATCAAAGCGAACGCCAGGAACAAAAAGAAGAGCACAATCGGCCATTGCAGAATTTTCCAGACCAGCGTGAAAGTGCCTCCTAGCGCGTAGCGGTTCGCAAGGCCGTCAGCGATCCTGCCGCCATAGAGAACTATCACCAGGGCCGAGATGATCAGTACTGCGAGCGCAAGAGTCAGACCAATAGCAATCAGGCGTTGCTTCCACCATGGCCGGCTTTCCTTAACGTGATAGGCGACATTAAGAGATTCACTAATGGCTCCCATGCCGTTGGAGGCTGCCCAGAGAGCCGCGAGAATGCCGAACGAAATTTTACCGCCACCGCTGGCGTCGCTGACTTCGAAGATGGTGTTGCTGACTAACTGTGAAGCGGAACTAGGCAGAACTTTGCCGAGATAGTCAAACAGGCTGTGCCGCAGCCCGGTTCCCGACCCCATGATCAAGCCAATCACAGACATCAGAAACAGCAGCAGTGGAAACAGCGCCAGCAGAAAGTAGTAAGACAACTGCGCGGCGCGACCGAAGATGTCATCTTTGCCGATATCAGCCCAGACGTGCTTCGCTAGATCTTTCCACGATTGTCCGCCTAGTTTCCAAAGAGAGGCCACGCGAGATTACCTTCCCAAGATGTAGTTCGAGTCCAAGCTTCAGCTCGTAGTCGCGCTAAGGCCAGAGCCTTACTTCAAAAACGTGTGACTATCTAATCTAGCCAGCGAAGCTGTCGGCAGCATAAAGCCTGGGGTGGAGCGGAGCGGAACCCCAGGACAATCAATTGCAAAAAAACCGCAGCCCGCGGTAGCGGGCGACAGCCACCGCGTTTGAAAGCTCTGTCGCCCACTCGCGGGCTCCTATCGTCTTGTCTGCGTCGATCAACCTGGGGTTCCGCTACGCTCCACCCCAGGCTTTATGCTTCCGCCTGCTAACGCAGGCTGGTACGCAGCGTCAAAGGTCAAAAATTTCTCGCGCAGCATTAACATAGATTTGACTAACCTTTGCCGGCCAAACTCTTCTTCAGTACCGCAACCAGATCGATTACCTTTCCGGGCTCCCGTTCCTCGGTCTCGACTCTCACTACGTTCTTGCGCTGCGCGCTCTTTTTCTTGACGAGCTTGAGCAGTCGTTCCGTCTGTTCGTCCTTAAGCCGTTGCGGCGATAACTGCTTCTTTGCTCGGCTGCTGATTAGCTTTTCAAACTTCTTAACGGTTGCCGTGGGAACTTTCGGTTTTTTCTTGGGGAGGCCCACATCCTCAGGTGAGCGCAGTTCGTCGGCAAAGCGCATCGTCTCGGCGCGCAGGATTCCGTGTTCTGAGAATATCGCGACCAGGTACTCTTTCCCTCTCATCACGAAGGTGGCTACTCCCGCCTTGCCATTCTTCTCCATCGTCTCAGCCAGTAGTTTATACGCCTTTTCAGAGCCGGCAGCGGGTGTCAGGAAGTAGCCGCGCTCAAAATACACTGGCGGAATTGTTTCTTCCGGAACGAAAGTCTTCAGATCAATGTCCCGCGATTTTTCAGGCGCAAGCCGATCCAACTCTTCATCGGTGACGACTACATATTTTCCTTTATCGACTTCGTAGCCACGCACCATCTCATCCGCATCAAGATCGCGTTCAGTCTTCTCAGAATAATATTTGCGCGATAGCGGTTCGCCCTCAGGACTCAGCATGCGCAATGGCGCGCGGTTAGTCCTGGTCGCTGGGAACAGGTTCACCGGCACACTGACGAGTCCAAAGGTAAGCGTGCCCGACCAAAAAGGACGTGGTCCCGACTGGTCCCCGTTCTCTTCGCCACTGTATTTCTTCCTTGCGCGCGGTTTCGCGCTTGTCTTGGCAGTTTTCTTAGGCAGCGCGTTTCTCCTTTTTCAGTGCCCGCAAACTCTTCTCGAGCACGCTGTCGAGTGACGAAGGCTTGCGCTTTGTCTTAACGGCATGCAGCCTGGGCGCTTTGCCCTTTGCCTTTTTCTCGATGAACTCCATCACTCGCTCGCGATATTCGTCCTTATAATCCGCAGGAACAAAGTCTCCTTCCAGGAGCTCGACGAGTTGCTTGGCCATGTTCAATTCCTTCTGCGTCGGCGCGCGTCCTGCTGGTTTCGGCAAGTCGCGCGCGGAAATGACTTCTTCAGCGTTACGGAGCGTGAAGAGAAGCAGATGGTCGCCCTCGGCACGAAGCGCACCGACATAAGCTTTATTCCGCATGACCCAGTGGGCTATGCCTTCGCGGTCACGGTTTTTCAAAGCCTCCTCCAGGGCGAAATATGCCTTCGCGTCTCCATCCGGCGCCAGGTAATAGGGCCTTTCGTACCACTGCTGGCTGATTGCGTCTGGCGGGACAAACTCCGTGATCTCAATCTCGCGTGAAGGCTCGGGTTCCAAGCCCTTCAGGTCTTCTTCAGTGAGAATCACAAACCTGCCCGGCTCAATCTCGTAACCCTTTTGAATCTCCTCGCTCGCGACTTCGTCGCCTGAGTCGGGGTTCACCATGTGTTGTTTCACCCGCATCAAGTGCTTGTCGTCAAGAATGTGAAAACGGACGGTGCGGTCCACCACACCCGAATACAACTTGACCGGCACCTTTGCGGAACCGATTTTCAGCTCACCTTTCCAGATCGCACGCGCGGCCATCACTCAGAAACCTCACTTGCCAAATTTTTGTGTTGCCGCGTGTCGGCGCCCGCGAAGCATTCCGGGCAGGAGAATTCGAAAGTTGTGGTCACCTGAACACAGATCGGACACAGCGGTCCGTCACAATCCATGCAACGAACTTCCGTGTGATATGCATACGACTGACTGCATGCAGGACACGTCTCCGTGGCGTCCCTCAGCCACCAGGGCTCCATTTTCTTTGCCATCCCGCGCGGCTTGGCCATACTCCTTTACCTCAAGGCAGTTTCAGTTCCACATTGACTGACCCGTCTCCGGATAGAAGCGGACCAAAATGGAATGAACTTTGCTACCAAAACTCTCATCAACGCTTTTTAACTTTCTGATGAACTTTTCAAGTATGGCAAGAATGGAAGGAGAAGTCATGAGCGAACAGCAATCAAGAAAGCGCGGGTTAGCTTCTGAGGGCCAGAAGGAAGCACGTGCGCGCGACAGTTACGCTCCCATTCCGCCGAGCAACGAGGTGGGTGGGGCGTTTGGCGACCACAAGCGTCATAACCTGACCGATGAAGACTTGTCCTTGTCGCTGAACGATAGACGAGTAAAGCAACGAAAGCGCGAAGAGGACCGGTAGACGTTTCAACTTATTTTTACGGGAGGAAATTCTTATGTCGACAGAAGCAGAAGTCACGACTGACCACGAAAAGATTAGGCAATGGGTTGAAGAGCGCGGTGGGCATCCTGCCAGAGTGAAAGGTACCGACAAAGGCGATGGCGGTGGATTGTTAAGGATCGACTATCCGGGCTATAGCGGAGAGGACACGCTGGAAACGATTACGTGGGAAGAATTCTTCGAAGCCTTTGAAAGCAACAATCTGGCTTTTCTCTACCAGGATGAGACGAAAGGTGGCAAGGAGAGTCGCTTCTCGAAACTAATCGACCGCGACACTGAAAAAGGTCAGAGCAAAGGAGCTAAAGCGTAAAATTTACAGGTGAGTGCCAGCAAACCCAGCGGGGGCAAGCCCACCTTC
>DATBRN010000409.1:0-8790 GCA_036560225.1 Pyrinomonadaceae bacterium
ATGAAAAATGTGAAATGACAAATGGAAAATGAGTTTTTCTGCCGACTGCTCCTGCCGTCTGCTCCTGCCGTCTGCTCCTGCCGTCTGCCTCCTGGATCACTAGCGCGCTGAAACGCTGCTGAGCGGTCGAAAGTAGGTCGTAGTACTTGGCCGGCGATAGTAGAAGCGCCCTTGCATTTCCCAGCGCCCCAAATTGAACTGTCGCCGCGCACCGCAACGGAGACAACTGCGGTAGGTTTGGCCCTGGCTGGAAAAGGGTCTACTCATTTCCTTGTGCCAGCAGCCAAATAGCCTGGTTATCAGGTGTCCAATCGCGCCCCCCGACGGATTGTTCTGTATAAATCGAGAATTCTTTTCGATGATTGCTGTATGCGTTTGCATTTCGTCAACCTCTCCAACAGCTGGCGTGTTGGCCTAAGTTAGGCCTTGCCAACCGCTGCTCTAAAGTGCCCAAAAACTGTGTTCACTATGCTAACGCGCAGAAGCCTGGCAAAAAGGGCCACCACTGAGAAAGATTTTTTCTTTTTCCAGCAGCTCAGGGATTTGGGCCTGTAATCCGGGGATTTTCAGCCTCCGCCGCCACCGTCGAACCTGACACGATTGTAGGGGACGGCACTCCGTGACCGCCCCTTCGTTGCGATGTCATCTAACAAGATGTTAAGACTCAACCAAGGGGTGGCCACGGAGTGCCACCCCACAACCTTAGCGAGATTGAGGCTCGTCTCCGAACCTGCAATCGTGTGCGCGACTCTCGGACGAGTCTGCCTTATACTAAGTTCCAGCACTCACTCTTGACGATTGAGGAAACTGATAACCGTTTGAGCCAGCAGCCAACCGAAAGCGTCACCAAGTTACTCATCGAACTATCAAACGGTGACAGAGATGCGGTTGATCTTTTACTACCCGTAATTTACGATGAACTGCGCAGACTTGCAGCGAATTACTTGCGTCGCGAGCGTCCCGATCACACCTTGCAGCCGACTGCCCTGGTGCACGAGGCATACCTGCGACTGGTGGATCAGACGCGGGTAAACTGGCAGAACCGGGCGCACTTTTTCGGCGTTGCCGCCCAGATCATGCGCCGCTTGCTAGTCGACCATGCTCGAAAGCATAGTGCGGAAAAGCGTGGTCAGGAATTTCAAAAGCTCTCCCTGGATGAAGACATTGATCGAGCCGTCGAGCGTAGCGCTGAACTGATTGCACTCGACGATGCGCTCAAAGCCTTGGCGGATCTCGATCCGCAAAAAGCTCGCATAGTAGAACTGCGGTATTTCGGCGGCCTTTCAATCGAAGAGACAGCAGACGTGATGGGCGTCACTCCTACCACCATAAAACGTCATTGGCGGATGGCCAAGGCCTGGCTCTATGGTGAAATGCAAAAGAAGTAACTTCAGAACAACAGGGTAGTCCCGACAGGATTTATCCTTACCAATCGATAACCAACTTAATCTAACGCCATCGCTTTTTATGACCCCCGAACGCTGGCAACAAGTTGAAACGATTTTTCAGGCGGCGCTCGATCTTGTGCCTGAAGAACGCAGTCGATACTTGTCAGAAGTGTGCGCCGACGACGCGTCCTTAAAGAGCGACGTCGAGAATTTGCTATCGCAACACGAGAGCGCCGGCAACCTGCTGGAAGAACCTCCTTACGTTGAAACAGAATTGGGTGCACTCGCCTCGCTTGACGCAATCGCCGACGTGGATGGGGACGAGGATCCCATGATCGGGCGGCGGTTGGGCGCCTATCGAATCGAACGCGAGGTTGGACGCGGCGGTATGGGTGCAGTGTATGAGGCAATACGCGTCGACAAAGAATTCAACAAGCGCGTGGCGATCAAGCTGGTCAAACGTGGCATGGACACCGATTTCATCCTCCGCCGCTTCCGCACCGAACGCCAAATCCTGGCGGCGCTGGATCATCCACACATCGCGCGACTCCTGGACGGAGGCACCACTGAGGATGGACTGCCCTATTTCGTCATGGAATACATCGAGGGGCAGCCTTTGTATAACTACTCCGATGAACACCAATTGAGCATTGCCGAGCGTCTTAAACTTTTCACGCCTATCTGCGATGCTCTCCATTACGCGCACCAGAAACAAGTGGTTCATCGAGACATAAAACCATCTAACGTCCTGGTTACATCAGAAGGGGTGCCAAAGCTCCTCGATTTCGGCATCGCCAAGCTCCTTAATCCCGACCTGGCCGGTGATATCACCCGCGATCCCACCGCGACCGCAATGCGGCTGATGACACCCGAATACGCTTCGCCTGAACAAGTGCAGGGCGCCCCGACGTCACCCACAACCGACGTCTATTCACTGGGCGTTTTGTTGTACGAGTTACTGACCGGGCATCGGCCATATCGTTTGAGCAATCGCGCTCCCCATGAGATTGCGCGCGTGATTTGCGAAGAAGCTCCAGCGCCTCCGAGTTTCATCATCACGCGCCCCGAAGATCTCTTGCCTAAGTTTGCTTCGACTGACGACGAAGCGACGACGCTTAAGCAGGTCTATTCGACGCGAAGCGCAACCCTTGAGTCGTTGCGTCGTGATCTTTCCGGGGCACTGGACAGCATAGTTATGAGGGCACTGAGAAAGGAGCCTGAGTGGCGCTACCAGTCTGCCCAGCAGTTGCGTGACGACATCTTGCGCTATCTCGAAGGGGCGCCGATTTCGGTTTTGCCGAATTCACCGGAAGGCCCAAGTCGCCGCTCGCAGCCGATTGCCACTGAGAATTCGCTCGCGGTACTGCCACTGAAGGTGCTGGATCTCGAGCGTACCGACACTGGACCCGACTACCTTGGAACCGGCCTTGCAGACGCGCTGATAACCAGACTCAGCGCCGTGCGTCGCTTTGCCGTGCGCGCGACCAGCAACGTCCTGCGCTATGGAGACGATTCTGATCCATTGATAGCCGGTCGCGAATTGGGAGTTGCTTTCGTACTCGACGGCCGAGTGAGACGCGCTCAGGATCGCATCCGGGTGACTATTCAGTTGCTAAGTGTGCGCGACGGGACAGCGATGTGGGCCGGGCAGTTTGACGAAAACTTTATCGACATGCTGAGCCTGGAAGATGCTATATCGTCGCATGTCGCTGAAGCCATCATTCCCCAACTAACTGGCGACGAGCGCATCAGACTGGCAAAACGAGGCACGAACGATCCGCAAGCGCACGAGGCTTATCTGCGCGGACGCTTCTACTGGAACACCTTCACAGAAGATGGTTTTGCAAGGGCTATCGTCTGCTATCACCAAGCGATCGCGATCGACCCAAACTATGCCCTCGCCTATGCCGGAATAGCAGCTTACTACAACTGGCTGGGTTCGTTTACGGTGTTGCCCTTCGCCGAATGCTCAGCTGCGGCTTACGAAGCCGCGTCAACCGCCGTGGCCCTGGATCCAACCCTGGCCGAGGGCTACGCCGCAGTGGGCCAGGCCATCCTCTGTCGCGATTTCGCCTGGGCGAGCGCCGAGCGCCAGTTGCTTCACGCCATTGAACTCAATCCAAACTACTCTCCGGCGCGGATCTATTACGCTTTGCAGTTGGCGATGGAGGGTCGTTTTACTGAGTCGCTGCGCGAAGCGCATCTCGCGCGCGACCTGGATCCGCTGGCTATCATCTCGCGCTTCACCGTTGTTTGGTGTTTCTATCATGCCCGGCGGGTGGACGAAGCGTGGGTGGCGTGTCAGGAAACGCTGGCAGCTGAACCGCAGAACCTGATGATGCTTTACGGATCAAGTTTTCTGCTGAGCCGCATGGGCCGGCATGACGAAGCGATTGCCAACGCACAAAAATGCGTCGAATTGATGGGCAAGTCTTCGAGCACTCTGGGCAGACTGGGTGCAGCTAACGCGGTAGCCGGTAACATTGAGGCGGCCGAGGCCGCGTTACTGGAGATGGATTCAATTGCGAGCCTTCGCCATATCTCGCCTTACCATTTGGCGTTGGTATATTGCGGTCTCGGGCGAATGGAAGAAGCACTCGACCTCTTGGAACGGGCCTTTGAAACGAAGGATGCAAAGGTCCTTTGGATTGGCGTCGATCCGGAGTTAGACCCGTTGCATGGTCACCCTCGTTTCAATGACTTGCTCCGCAGATTGAATCACCGCCTTGGCGCCCTGCCTACGCTACCCGCGCGTTCGCTTTCAGGTCTGGAATCCATTGCGGTTCTGCCTTTCAGGATCCTTGGTTCACCTGTTGAGAACACGGGCGATGAGTATCTCGGCGTTGGGCTTTCCGATGCTCTGATCACTCGTCTGAGCAACATGCAGCGTCTGATTGTTCGTCCGACTAGCAGCGTACTGCGTTACCGGAGCGCCGATATCGATCCACTTCTTGCTGGTCGCGATTTGAGCGTCAACTATATTGTTGATGGCAGTTTGTGTCGCGTCGGCGATCGCTTACAGGTTACGGCCCAGCTCTGGAATGTCAGGGAAGGATCGACGACGTGGTCGCAACAGTTCGATGAAGATTCAACCGATGTTCTGCAAATCGAAGATTCGATTTCGGAACAGGTAACAAACGCGCTTCTTCCGCAACTGACTCGAGACGAGCAACACCAACTGTCCAAGCGCGGCACTGACAGCGTTGAAGCATTTGAATCCTATCTGCGCGGGCGTTATTACTGGAACAGTTATACCGAATCCGGACTGGCCAAGGCGCTCGAGTGTTACAACCACGCGATTAAACTCGATCCTGAGTATGCACTCGCCTACACCGGCATTGCAGATTATTACAACTGGCTCGGCGTCTTTGGGATTAAGTCGTTTGATGAATGTTCAGCCGCCGCCAAAGATGCGGCGACGAAGGCAGCTGATCTGGATCCAGCTTCCGCTGAGGCCTATAGCGCATTGGGTTTTGCCACCGTATGTCACGACTTCGACTGGGCGGTTGCGGAAGGACATCATCGTCACGCGATTGAGATTAATCCAAATTACTCCACGGGACATCACTGGTACGGGTTTCACCTGTTGATGATTGGACGCTTTGACGACGCCATCAAAGAAATGCTGCGCGCGCGGGAACTGGATCCACTCTCGCCTAGCATCATGCAGAGCTTGGCTTGGTGCTACTACCAGGCGGGTCGCTTCCAGGAGTCGCTCACCACCTCTCAGAACATGTTGGAAACGGCGCCCGACTTTGCCTACGGACTCGGCGCCTACTCATGGGCCTTGCGACACGTAGGCCGGGGTGATGAAGCAGTTAGAACGGCTGAAAAGGCTCTTTCACTATCCGGTAGCGGACAATTTTTTGTTGCCGTGTTAGGCGCAGCTTACGCAGCGGCCGGACGCACCGAAGATGCGCGCAAGACGCTCGACCGACTCAATGAGATGTCTGCGAGTTTGTATGTGTCTCCATACCATCGCGCTCTAATCCATATCCACCTTGGCGAATATGAACAAGCGTTGGCACTCCTGGAAGAGTCGTACAACATTAACGAGGGCTGGCTTGTTTGGCTGGGAGTGGAACCACAGCTTGACCCGCTCCGATCAGAGCCCGCTTTTGCAGAATTGTTAACTAAGACAAGGAACCCGGCTGAACGCCGGCAGCCAATGCCGGCGCGAGCTCCGGCGGCGCGGGCCGCAGCTCACCATTATCGATCACTGATCGGAAGTCTGGATTCGCAGGGGCCAGTGGGAACGTCGATAACCTCGCCGGTGCCCTGCCCTGCGCCGGACACGCAGCCTGGCGGCAGCGAAGAAGCACGCCAGCTATACACAGCCGGTCGCTACTACGCGACCCGGCGTTCGGCGGAAGGGATGCGGCAGGCTATTGAACGGTTGACACGTGCGGTGGAACTCGATCCTAATTTTGCTCTTGCCCACTCGGAGCTAGCCGATTGCTATGCTCTCCTTAACTGGTTTATTGAACCTCCGCCTGCTGGGGCCTGGCAGCGCGCAAAGGAGTCTGCCTTGCGGGCCGTTGCCGCTGATCCGGAATTGGCGGAAGCGCATGCTTCACTGGGTTTCGTGGAGCTTCACTACGATCGCGATTGGGAAGCGGCCGAGCGGGAGTTGCGAAAAGCCATTATGTTGAAGCCGGGAATTCAGGTGGCTCATCGCTGGTACGCCTACAGTCTATCGGCGATGGGTCGTCATGAAGAAGCTTTCGCGGAGATTGAACGTGCACGCGAGATCTCACCACAGTCACCGGTGCTAGCGACAGCGGTCGCAAACGTCCTGTTTCTGGCAGGCCGCTATGACGAGACCATTGAACAATGTCGCAAAGCACTGGAACTGGATTCCGGAGCGGTTTCTGCTCATACGGTGCTGCGTTGGGCCTTTGAGAAAAAAGGAATGCAGAATGAAGCTCTAGCGGCGTTCGAACAGGAACGAGTCTTTGCTGGTGAGACACCAACCACGCACGCAAAACGGGCCCAGGTACTAGCTGCAATTGGTAGACACGAAGAAGCTCGCGTCATTCTTGAGGAGATTCTGGCGCGACGGGCACAGCAGTGGGTTTCGGCTTATGAGATCGCGGTGATCTATTGCTCGCTCGGCGACTTCGACTATGCTCTTCGCTGGCTGACACGGGCTGAACGCGAGCATGCTGTCGGATTTACCTTCGTCCGCGTTGATCCACGGTTAGAGGCCTTGCGATCCGATCCGCGTTTCCGAGAATTGGTGAGCAGTACCGAGCGAACCATTCCGTAGAGTGTTGTCCCTACGGATAGACGAGAAAAACCATTTTCCATATCACATTTCACATTTCACATTTGTCATTGAAAACCCCAGTTTCTTAATAGTGGCTCGGCAAGATGAAAAATGAGAAATGTGAAATGTGATATGGAAAATGGTTTCCTTCCCTGCCCTTTCCTAACTCAGGCCACCACTGGATGAAAAGTTAGCTATAGCGAGTAACGGTGACGCGAGCCACCCAATCACCGCGGCCGGCAAAACATCTTGAAAAGGCATCATCAAGGAAATATACTTCGGCGGCCCAGTTTCATTGACGGCTGCGGAACCCTAAGCGACTGCAACTGCCCGCTAATGGATTTACGCGGTCAATCGAATTCCAACTTCCGATTCACTACAAGCAACTGAATCTCAGTCTGCGATCCGGCACACCGCCACCATGCATGACGTGCTCCTTATCAATATGCCCTTCGCTAACCTGTTAGCACCCCCATTAGGTTTGGGTATCTTGAAAGCCGCTTTAACCAGAGTAGGTATCTCTTCCAAAGTCTTGAACTTCCACCTGCGATTCGCCGAGCTATGCGGCGAGGAAGCATACAACACCATTTACACCAAGACTTACCCTGAGCACCTTGTCGGAGAGTGGATTTTTTCTGACTCTTTGTTTCGCGAGCGCAAAGACAGCTTTCAAGACTATGTTAGTGAGGTTCTGAGTGCGTTTGAACCCGATATACCGGATAAGCCGATCTACAGCAAGTCGTTTCTTGACGAGCTATCGCAGAGCATCCCGTTAGTGAGAGGTAGAGTAAATGAGTTTCTGGGTGCGTGTCTTGAAGAAGTACTTGCTTACATGCCTCGCATCATCGGTTTCACCAGTATATTTGAACAGCACCTGGCATCGTTGTCACTAGCGAAACTCATCAAGTCCCGTTTGCCGGATACCTTCATCATCTTTGGGGGTTCCAATTGTGAAGGTCCCATGGGTGCTGAAACGTTGCGCCAGTTTGAATTTGTCGACGCAGTGGTCTCTGGTGAAGGAGAGGTGGTGTTTCCCGAAATCGTTCGGTCTATCCTGGCCTCGGGAAGAATTGGGAACGTGCAAGGGATCTTTACCCGTCAACGTGCATCTTTGCCGGTTACCGGCCAGTGTCATCAAAACACCGTTATGATACGGGATCTTGATACCGTTCCCATGCCCGACTACGACGATTACTTCGAGCAACTGAGGGAATCCTCGATAAAGCTATCGACGGACCCTATTCTGCTGTTTGAAACTTCGCGCGGTTGTTGGTGGGGGGAAAAACAGCATTGCACGTTCTGTGGCCTGAATGGGACCACAATGACTTATCGGAGTAAGTCCGCACAGAGGGCACTTGACGAACTAATCTACCTTACCGACAAATATCCGGGTTGCGACGTCAATGTCGTAGACAACATTCTCGACATGAAGTACTTCAAGTCCTTTTTGAAGGTCCTGGCGGAAAGAAAACATGGTTTCAGACTATTTTACGAAGTGAAGTCCAACGTTAGAAAAGATCAGCTTAAACTGCTGGACGAGGCGGGTGTTAAGACAATCCAGCCCGGAATCGAAAGCTTGAGTGACAACGTTCTCAGGCTCATGAAAAAAGGTGTTACAGCGTTGCAGAATATCCAGCTACTAAAGTGGTGTGCCGAGTTGGATATGAGGGTTCTCTACAATATCCTATGGGGCTTTCCCGGCGAATCGGCCGCTGACTATGATCAAGTCACGAGCTTGATTCCCCTTATTACTCATCTACACCCACCTGTAGGCTCCAGCATCATTCGCATCGATCGCTTCAGCCCAAACTTCAATGAAAATGGGAGGTTCGGTTTCGGTGAGTTGGTTCCCTATTCAGCTTATCATTACGTTTATCCGCTCGAGCCGGAGGTCGTGTTCAATCTGGCTTATTTCTTTGAACCGGAGAATCGCAATCCCACCGTACAGCAATGCCATGTAACAGAACTGTCAAAAGCAATAAAAAGCTGGGAAAAGTCGTACGTGCAGAGCGATTTGTTTTTCATCGAGAGGGGCCCAACGCTCCTGATTAGGGACAGGCGTCCGATTGCGAATGAGCCGCTGGTAATACTAGACGGTGAGTTCAAGTTAGCATACTTGGCTTGTGATGAAGC
>DATBRN010000410.1:0-29131 GCA_036560225.1 Pyrinomonadaceae bacterium
GTAGTTTTCAATGCCGCCGGAATAGAGGTTTTCCACCTTACGTTCGTGCGCGCCGGGGCTCCATTTTTTTCGTTCAGTTTCGATCATTCAAGGATCTCCATGCGGTTGGTAGATTTCCCTTAATCAATAGGTCACACGGGAAGATGGACCACCCGTACTTTCGTTCCCGTTTCAAGCAAGCCTGTGCCTTGCGGCACGATTATCAACGCAGTAGCCCTGACAAACCCAACAAAATCCGATGAGCCTCCCCATTTCAATGGCTCAGCCGTCAGAATTCCTTCTTCGGTAGTATTGAGGCGGGCGGGAAGATAGCTCTCCCGCGCAACAGCACCTTTGACGCCGCGAGCAAGAAGGGCCCACTCCCCAGCTAATGTAGTTTCCGTCGCTCCCTGCATTAAGAGTAGCGCTGTGCGGGCGAAAAGATTGAAAGTGACTGAAACTGAAACTGGATTCCCAGGCAAACCAAAGAAGAGCGCTCCATTTGGCAAACGCGCAAAGACGGTCGGCTTGCCTGGCCGCAACGCCACGCGTTCAAAGAAGATCTCGGCGTTGAGTTCCTTCAAAGCCGGCTTAGTAAAATCATAGACACCGACAGAAACACCTCCTGAAGTGACAATGACATCGTTTCGCTCAGCCGCCTCGGTAACCTGCCGTTTCAACAACGCCGTGTCGTCGCCAGCCAGCGGAAGCATCTCGACGTTCGCTCCAGCCAGTTCTGCATAAGCGCTGATTGAAAAATTATTCGAATCGCGAATCTGATCCTGGCCGGGTTTTTGGTCTATGGCTACTAGTTCACTTCCGGTTGCCAGCACCGCCACGCGCGGGCGCTTCCCCACATTGATCTGCGAGTAACCAAAAGACGCAAGGACGGCCATCGCCGCAGCGGTTATCTGCTCTCCGGCGCGTAGCACAGTCTCACCGCCTTTTATTTCACTCCCGCGCGTGACGATCGATCGCCCGGGTGATACAGGCTCGATAATTTCAACTTCCGCAAAACCATTGACTATGCCAAGCTCGCGGGTGAGCTCCACCTGTTGCACGCTGTCTGCGCCTGTGGGAACGGGCGCTCCGGTCATGATCCTAACTGCCTCGCCGGCCTTCATCACGTTATGCCAGCCGCGTCCGGCGGCCGATTCACCAACGAGTTTAAGCCTAGCAGGTACAGTCTGTAGGTCGCTCGCGCGCACCGCATAGCCATCCATCTGGGAGCGATCGAATGGTGGTAGATCAGAATCGGCAACCACATCCTCAGCCAGGTAGCAACCGCGCGCCTGAGCAAGCGGAATGCGTTCAGAGATTAGAGAACCTGTTTGCTCGGTAACAATCCGGATGGCTTCGTCAACTGAAATCATCGACAGCAGTTTATGAATACGCGAGCGAAAGTTCAAAGCTACTTGATACCAGTCGCTGTTAAACTTGGCTATCAAACGTCTATGGATTAATGATATAAGACGTGCCGTTTTTTCAGTTGAAGGCTAGGCGGATAACCGTCTTCAAGGAGGTCAATCCAATGAGGGCTTATCTCTGGACTACGGGCGTGGTGTTTGGGTTGATGACGTTGGCGCATATCGTACGGATCATAATGGAAGGGCCGCGCCTTGCAACTGAGCCGATCTTCATTCTCATCACCCTTGCCGCAGCAAGTCTATGTGTTTGGGCTTTTCGCCTGCTTAGACTGTCGCCGCGGTCATAGCGCTTTGGCGAATTCGTCAAACACAGGGTTTTGCTCGATGAAAATCTAAAAGCGGTTGCCCTTCATCAACCTGAAAGGCAACCGCTCTAAAATGGCGGAGCCGACGGGACTCGAACCCGCGACCTCCGACGTGACAGGCCGGCGTTCTAACCAACTGAACTACGACTCCGCATTTCAACCCAAACTGTTAGATATCAGATGCAGGAAAGCTGACGTCTGATCTCTGACATCTGACCTCTGTATTTTGGTAGGCACGGAGGGACTCGAACCCCCAACCTCTTCCTTGTAAGGGAAGCCGTCTACCATTGACGTACGTGCCTACTGTAAGACAGACCGTGCTGTCTGTCACTCTAACAGGCAGGACGGACTCCAATCTTTTCCCACCTAAAATATTTAAGGGGCGGGAATGCCCGTCCGATGAAATTCTCTGCGGCACGTCCGCTTCAAACAACATCGTGACATTGCCAGAGTAACTATAACTCATGGCAAGTTGCGTGGTCATGCTAAGAGAAGGCTACAAGGCTGTCAAGGTGAGCACAAGATTAACAACCTCAGGGTCGGGAAGGTGGGCTTGCCCCCGCTGATCGTTTCATCAAATACCTTGAGAGGTCAGTCAGAATCTTTTTTCGTAGGCTTCTTCAACGGGCCACTGATCCTTTCGACGCGATCCAGGACAGCGACTCGAACCTGATCCTTAAACGATTTACCCTCCGTTACGGGAACGCTCGCAGTCCGTATACGGCTATCGTAAAAATGGATCGTGTACTCGCTAGGTTCTTTGGTTATCTTCCCGACATTCAGCGCAAAAGGGATCAGCTTTTCAGTCCAAAGTTCGTCAAGCACCTGCTGGGCTTCTGCTTCTAACGTGATGGGATCACGTGGCATGGCGTAATTCTATACCGGTCAGGAAGGCAAGGCCAGTCGGGTAATTCCTGAGATGGAGGGTTTTTTGTCGCAATGCTGGGGAACGATAGACCATCAAGAAGTAGTCTGATTCCGTCATGGTGGATCGCACGTAAGAATATTGCATGGCCATTCACCTCCGGCGAAGGCTTCGCACAGAAAGTCCAAATCCCACCTACGGCAGTAGGTGGATAATGTTCAGATCCTCTCTACAACGAGTTTCAAGCCGGAGGGTCCAAAATACCACCAACGGCAGTTGGTGGATGGTTAAGATCGTTTCTACAAAACTCTTCGTCCTTCTTGAAACCGCTAATTCCGCAGGTGTTATTGTTCTGTATGGCCCACTTTGAGAGAGGATCTGAAACATCCACCAACTGCCGTTGGTGGGATTCAGCAACATCATAGCAACCCGTTTTCGAGTAGATAGGATTTTAACGATCCACTCACTGCCGTGGGTGGGATTTGGAGTTTTTTGTGCAAAGCTGCCCCCGGGCGTCTCGCTCGGGCCAAGCGCAACAAGCGCAACAAGGCGCGAGCAAGTTGCTCGGCATACTTAAGGGTGAGTGAACACGACAGCTTGAGCGTTTCCCGCCATCTCGGCGGGACGCTCCGCGATTCTAATTTTGCAGTCTGGCGGTTTCCCAGTTATAGTTTTCCAGCCAGGTCCACTAATTGGTCTCCCCAGTAATCCGTTACCTTCATCGGCGGACGAATCAAATCGATGCGATTCTTTCTAAGATATGCAGCGTTGGCATTTGCTTTCGTTTTGGGGTCAATGTACTTATGCCCGTGGGCCGTTTCCGGTGGGCAGCTCAACGGCCAGGAGAGCAAAAAACAGCGCCCACGGAGGGCAACCAAGGAGGAGGCCCAGTCTTCTGCTAAGACTTCCGAGGAGCCAGGGTCGGAAGAAGTCGATGAAGGCGATGTGGTGCGTGTCGAAACGCAGTTGGTCTCGGTACCTGCAGTGGTTACCAACAGCGCCGGACGGCCCGTGCCCGGCTTGCGCGCCGAGAATTTCCTGCTGTTTGAAAACGGTCAACTCCAGAAGATTGCAAACTTCGCTACGACAGAAGCGCCATTTGAAATCGCTCTGCTGCTGGATACGTCCGGCTCAACTCGCGACGATGTTGGTCTGATTCGTCAGGCTGCAAATGCTTTTATCAATGCTTTGCGCCCCGGCGACCGCGTGTCAATTGTCGGGTTCAACACCATGCGACAGGGTCAGACCGTTGCTGCGAAAGTTGATGTGCTCGCCAAACTTACCGACGATCGTAAACTCCTGCGAGCGGCAATCGAAAATCTTGGATCCAGCAATGGCACTCCTTTTTACGACGCATTGGAACGAATTGCGAACGAGGTATTTGATGAAGCGCCGCGCGATGAAATACGCGGGCGACGCGCTATTGTAGCCTTAACCGACGGCGTAGACTCGACGAGCAATTCGGATTTTCAAACTGCGCGATCGAGGCTGAGCCGCGCGGGAGTCGCTTGTTATTTTATCGAAGTGAACACCGAAGACTTCGTCGAGGATCGCTTGCTGAAAGATTGTCAAGACGATGGACGCCTGACACTGTCAGCCAAACAGTTGCAGCGCTACCGGCAGATTTTTGTGCCGCGCGCGAGGCCTGAAGACTTTGTAGATTTTTGCCAGATGGGGCCGTTTGAAAGGATGCAGATCAGCCGTGACCTCTACAATCTTGCGCGGCGCGAAATGGATGAGCTCGCGAAAACGAGTGGCGGCAGGAATTTCCTCGCGGCGAGTTTGCAGGACGCGCGGGCGGCCTTTGCGCGCGTTGCAACAGAGATCGGCACGCAATACAGTTTGAGTTACTATCCGACGAACAAGACGCGTGACGGAAAGTTTCGAGCAATCCGTGTAGAGGTGCAGGGCCAGCCGGATAGGCCGCAGGTTCGTGCGCGAGAAGGATACTACGCCCCGAAAAGCTAAAGTTAAAGCAGGAATGCCATTTTCCATTTCTCATTTCTAATTTTTCATTTATCATTTCAATCACCGCTCACTAGTAGGCCGCTGACTATCACCCACCGCTGCACGGAACATACCAGCGTATGGACGATGAGAAGGTCAAAAAAGACCCTCAGTCAAAGGCCATTGAACTTGAGGAGCGTTTGATTGATTTTGCCGTTCGGATCATCAAGTTGGCCGCAAGCTTGCCAAAGACTCCAGCGGGCAAACATATCGCTGGACAAATCGTCCGCTCCGGAACTTCCCCAGCGCCAAATTATGGCGAGGCCAGAGGTGCCGAGAGTCATGCTGACTTCGTTCACAAGTTGCGAATTGTCCTCAAGGAGTTAAATGAGACATCCATCTGGCTTCGCATTATTGACCGCAGCCAATTGCTCAGGAAAGAACTGATTGCGGATATCATGGCAGAGAGTAGAGAGTTGTGCAGGATCTTCACATCCTCACTGAAAACTGCGAGCGCTAAATCAAGATCATGAAGGCAGGTCTGAAATGAGAAATGAAAAATTTGAAATGAGATATGGAAAATCTTCCTGACAACTCAAGATGACTAAGCACAGCCCTTTCAATCGCATTCTGTTGATCGTTCTCGATGGCGCGGGCATTGGGGCGATGCCTGATGCACCCGAGTGGGGTGATGCCGGCTCCGACACACTGGGCCATATTCTGGAGTCGCGCGTTGTGCGTCTGCCAAACCTCCAGCGTTACGGTCTAGGCAATGTCCGTCCACTCGAAAATGTGCCGCCATTGGACCAACCCGATGGTTCATACGGGCGTTGTGCCTTGAGGTCGAACGGAAAAGACACGACCACCGGCCACTGGGAGATGGCCGGCATTATCCTGCAGCAGGCCTTTCCAACTTATCCAAATGGATTTCCGCAGTCGATTCTGGATCGCTTCATCCAGGAGACTGGCGTTCCCGGCGTGCTCGGTAACTACGCTGCGTCGGGTACAGAGATAATCAAGGAGTTAGGTGCGGAGCACGTCAAAACCGGCAAGCCGATTGTTTACACGTCTGCCGATTCGGTTTTTCAGATTGCGGCTCACGAAGAAATCATTCCTCTCGACAAGCTCTATGAGATATGCGAAACGGCCCGACGCATACTCGATGGCGAACATAAGGTCGGGCGCGTAATCGCACGACCGTTTCTGGGTAAACCCGGCAGCTTTTACCGCACTGAGAACCGCCACGATTACGCCGTCCCACCGCCGCGTGCAAACCTTCTGCCAGCCCTGAAAGATGAAGACCTCGACGTGGTCTGCATCGGCAAGATCGCTTCGATTTACGATTCTGTTGGTGTGACTGAGGACCTAACGGCAAAGAACAACCAGCAGTCCATTGATCAAACAATTCACGCCCTCGAGCAAGATACTCGCGGGCTGATCTTTTCCAACCTTGTCGATTTCGACATGCTTTACGGCCACCGCCGCGACACTGAAGGATATGCCGCGGCACTGGAGCATTTTGATTCGAGCCTACCTCACATTGAAGCTGCAATGCGCGATGGCGATCTGATGATGATCACCGCCGATCACGGAAACGACCCAACCTTCCCCGGAACCGATCACACGCGCGAGTACGCACCACTTCTGGTCTACGGAAAAACCGCGCGGCCTGGTGTCAATCTTGGCACGCGCGGTTCGTTATCCGACATTGGTCAAACAATCGCGGAAAATTTCGGCTTGAAGTTAACGGCTGGTGAGAGTTTCCTTCAGCGGATCACTCCTGCCTGAGCTCGAAAGCAGTTAGGAACGTTTTGTTGAGAGGCTATTGTAGATTAGCTCAAGCCACCGATTGGTGTTGATGAAGCCAGTACCCCATGATTTCCACTCATCCGAAAGGCCCTCAGTCTTGACTTGATCCAGAGTCTTTCCCGCCGCGATTCGCTTTCGCACAATATCGGTCGTTTCTGTCAGCATGGAAATGATGGAAACGAAAACTTGCCCGCCGTTTGTAGACCGCTTCGCGAACAGGTCCCCTACGCGGCCGATCTTTCGGCTCTCAAGATTCAGTTTCAGGGTTCTTCAGTACCGCAATAAATGGCAGGTTGCGGTAGCGCTCAGCATAGTCGAGTCCGTAGCCGACGACAAAATGATCAGGAATCTGGAAACCAAGATAGTCTATCTTCACATCCCTTTCACGCCGCTCAAATTTATCGAGCAATGCGACCAACTTCACACTCGCAGCGCCACGTGATTCGAGATTTTGCAGCAGGTAGGAAAGTGTCAGACCCGTGTCAACAATGTCTTCCACCACGAGTAGATGGCGACCTTCCACGGGTACATCCAGATCCTTCATGATGCGAACTTCACCCGACGTGCGCGTCGATGAGCCGTAACTTGAAATCGCCATAAACTCGATACTGAGGCGCGTATCTATGGCCCGCAGGAGATCGCTAAGGAAAAAGCAGGCACCTTTGAGCACGCCGATGAGCAGCGGATTTCGGCCTGCGTAATCGCGCGTGATTTCCGCGCCGAGTTCCTTGATGCGTGTTTGCAATCTCTCCTCTGAAAGAAGCACGTCAAGGTTAGGATTGGTGAATTCTGATGGTATCTGTGCGGAAGAAGTAGCCAAGTCGATTGTCTCCTCGTTTTGGTCGAATGTGACTGAGACCGTGGTGAAGAAAACGCTGTTGCGAATCTGCCTTGTAGTGCGACATACTATTGAAGCTCTCCGTACAGGTCAATCGCGTCCAGAGATTTGGACTGTTATATTTCGCCACTTCCAAAAGGAATCACACCGGTGATAAGAGCCAAACTAGCGCTTCTTAGTTGGGCGCTATTGCTTTGCATGATGATGGCAGGCGTGCAATCAGCGCTGGGTCAGGCGGCTGCCCGTGCAACTCCCGCTCCCACTCCCGCCGACATTCGTGCGACTGTTACGCAGACCTCTGTCGACTCCAGTCTGCCGGATGATCCTGCAGTCGACAAAATGCTGACCGCCTACAGTCCGAAGGTACGCGCTCTGGCTGACGTAATCGGAAAACTGAAGGGCGATCTGAAAAAGGGTGGCGTGGGCGCCGGATCGCTGGGAAACTTTGTTGCCGATGGCATTCGCGCTCAGGCAAGTATGAAACTCGGTAAACCGATTCCGTTGGCCCTTACCAATGGCGGCGGCTTGCGCAGGAGCGTGATCGCGGAAGGGGATTTGCGATTGAGCGATATTTTTGAGCTTCTCCCGTTTGAAAATGCGTTGGTCGCTTTTGACTTAACTGGTCAACAGGTGATGGACTTGTTGCGCATTAACTTGTCCCACCGCGATGCACAGTCTGGTGCTCGGATCAAATTTCGCATCAAAAGCGATAAACAGCCGGAGTTGGAAAGTGCGCGACTCTTGATCCAGGGTGAGGAGAAGGAGATCGATCCGGCGGCGATCTATACCGTCATCAGTATCGACTATTTACTAAACGTAACAGGTGGCGATTATGCGGCAGTCTTGAAGCAAGCCAGGAACACACGCCCACTCGGGCTCACGTTACGCTCTGCCATCACCGACTATGTCAAGGCGGAAACCGCAGCCGGCCGGGAGATCAAGTCGACGCTCGACGGCCGTTTCGTTCTTGATAAGGCCGCCTCCGCAGCCACGGAAGAGCAGCAACCATGATTACGAGACGAGGATTCCTGAAAGCATCTCTTGCCGGTGGCCTGGTCGCGGCATCGCAACGCTCCGCGTTGTTATTGCCTGCAATACCTATTGGGCCTTCGTTGCCTGCGATTGGCTCTCCGCTTTTGGAGGTTTCGCCCGGCGAGACTTTGATCACAATACTGCACACGAACGACACCCATTCGCAGATAGACCCGTTACCAGCGAACGACAATCAGTACCCCAATAAAGGCGGCGTGGCGCGGCGCGCTACTCTGGTCAAGCGCGTGCGCAAAGAGAATCCCAACACGCTGCTCATCGACGCGGGCGATGTGTTTCAAGGGACGCCTTACTTCAATTTTTACAAAGGTGAAGTTGAATATAAGTCAATGTCGCTGATTGGCTACGACGTGGGCACACTGGGTAACCATGATTTCGACAATGGCGTCGCTGCGTTGGCGGCAGCGATGAAGTTTGCCAACTTCGAGTTTGTGTCCAGCAACTATGACGTACGCGGCACGCCGTTGGAGAGCCGAGTAAAGCGGTACACCGTACGCGTGGTTGGAGGCGTGCGCGTGGGACTCTTTGGGTTGGGTATAAGCCCCGACAATCTGATTACGCCGGAGAATTTCAGAGGTGTAAAGTATAACGATCCGGTACAAGCAGCGAAGGAAGTTGTCGGAACGTTGCGCGAAAGAGAACGCTGCACGCTAGTCGTAGCAATGTCCCACCTTGGTTACTATCCTAACGACAGGGAAGGGGGGATTGGCGATACTCAGGTAGCGGCACAAGTAGACGGCATTGACTTCATTGCCAGCGGCCACACGCATACCTTCATGAAGCAGCCAGTGCTAACAAAGACGCCCTCAGGCGCAAGCACAATCATATTTCAGGTTGGTAGAAGCGGCATTTACGTGGGCCGAGTTGATATGAAGATTCGAGGAGGCAAAGTGATTGCCGCGGCTGGAAGGTTGTTGGACTTGCGTGATGAATCGCTCGCATAGTTGAGCGTGTGTCGAAAGGCCGCCGTCGGTGTCATGAGGTCAGTACCACCTCGCGGTAGCAGGTGGGCCGTACCATTGATGATTGGCGATTGCCGATTGTCGATTGATTGATACCCGTAAGGCAAACTGGCAATAGGCAATCGCAAATCGGCAATTGGCATGCCCGCTACCGCGAGGTGGTTATTGACTTCATGACACGACGGTTGAAGTTTGCACACGCTACGAAAGTCCGGGCTAGACTCATGCGCCGACATTACGCGTCAAGAATTGAAAATCTTGTCGGCGAGGAATCCAAAGCGGTTTTGAGTTACGATTAAAGACTTTTGCATAAGGGGAACGCTCATCCTGGTGGCCACAACTGAATCTAACTCTGCCATTGAAGCCGGTGAAGCGGCTGCCAATAAATCCTTCACTAAAAAATCTTACCCGGCGCAAAATACCGACAGCCTCCTGGATCGCGGAGTCGTTGTCGTGCTGGCGGTATTGATTGTTGTGGGACTCGGATTCCGCGTCAGGCACCTCGGCGCTATCGGTTTTGCGGAAGATGAAGTGAATAAGATTGAAGCAGTGCGAGCGTACGAGCGGGGCGACATCACTGCCAATGCCGAACACCCGATGCTGATGAAGGCGTTGATGTTCGCCTCGTTGAAAGCTGGCGAAGTGCTGAAAAGTGCCGGCAGAGCCTTTAGCAACGAAGCCCTGCTTCGGTTGCCCAACGCTGTTTTCGGCGCGTTAACCGTAATCCCGATGTTCCTCTTGACCGCGGCGTTTTTCGATCGCTGGACCGGACTGATAGCAGCTGCGTTTTGGGCCGGTGGTGTAAACGCCATCACGTTCAATCGCATAGGCAAAGAAGACACTCTGCTCGTCTTTTTCATGCTCTTTGCATTCTACTTTTATGTGCGGGCCAAGCAGACAGACACGAGAAATGTTGCGCTGGAAAGACGCAACTATCTGCTCAGCGGAATCTCTTTTGGACTCATGCTCGCCTCGAAATATTTCCCCCATTACTTCGGACTGAATGCGCTTTATCATCAAAAGTTTCGTGTAAGGAAACGAGAGCCGGGTGAGTCGCCGGGCAAAGTTCCCGGTCTCTTCTATCTCACAATGCTTCTTGCTTTCATCATTGCCAATCCGCCAGTGTTACTGCCGCGGGTTTGGGCCTACTTGAATGTATACATGGGCGAGAAGTTGTTGGTACATTCGGGCTATCTCTTTGCCGGTCATCTCTACAAGAATACGGTGTCGAGTTCTCCCTTCTGGGGTACGCCCATCTATTTCTACCTGATGTTCATGGCAATCAAGATTCCGTTGCTCGTGCTTGCTTCTTTCATTATCGGGTTTGTGGTATCGATTAAGCGGTGGCGCCATCCAGGTCGTGCGTTCGTTCTTTTTATGTTTCTGTTATGGATAATCCCTTATTCATTAATGGGCGCGAAGTGGTTGCGCTACACGCTTTCGCTGATGCCATTCGTTTACATGCTGGCGGCGATTGGCGTGGTTGAATTGATACGATTTGTAGTTGGTCGTCTGCGTGTCGCCAAACAAACTCGCGCGATCGTGGCCGCATTGATCGTTGCAATCTTTGTGGGTTTGCCCGCCTGGATCGCTTATTGGGCCGGTCCGCATTACGCCCTTTACACAAACGCCCTGGCTGCTGAAAAGATTGGATATTTCTTTCCGCACGATGAGTTTTATGACGACGGCCTGCGCGAAGCGATCAAGTTTGTCTGTGACACAGCTCCGCCGGTGGCGGTCATCGGACACGAGACACCGGGCGTTACTCGCTACTATCTGGAACAATTTGGGCGCACCGACCTCAATTCGAAAGCGATCTCAGCCCCCGATTTCAACGTCATGACTATTTCCGGCCCGGCGTACTTCATTGTTCAGCATGGTCGAACATATTTCGAGAATCGCGATAAGCTAGAGTTCATTCGGACCAATTTCAATAAGGTCCATGAAGTTTCGATTAATGGCATGACCGCCGCTGAGGTATTTGTGAATGAGCCGAAGTAGATATTGCTTTGCAACCTTGACTCTTGTGATCGCCCTGACGCTGGTGGGCCTTCCACTTGCCGCTGGTGGTTCAGCAAAGCGCCTTCACATAATCATTCTCGGTACAACCGATCTGCACGGCAACCTGTTCCCCGTCGATTACTACACAAACAAACCTGATAATCGTGGTTTGGCCAAAATTGGCTCGCTCGTTAGGCAGTTTCGTAAGGAAAACGAAAATCTCCTCTTGATTGATTCAGGCGATACGATTCAGGGCACTCCGCTCGAGTACTATCACAACAAGAAAAACAATCAGCCGCCGGATCCGATGATGCTGGCGATGAACGCATTGCACTACGACGCGATGACGGTCGGCAACCATGAATACAATTTTGGTTTGCAGGTGCTGGAAAAAGCTCGTGGTGAAGCGGAGTTTCCCTGGCTGTCCGCCAACACTTACAACAAGGGCACCAATCAGACCCACTTCAAACCGTACATCATCAAAGAGGTCGCTGGCGTGCGTATTGGAGTCCTGGGGCTGACGACGCCGGGAATTCCAAACTGGGAAAATGCGCCAAACTATGCCGGGCTCGAGTTTCGCGAACCAGTGAGCGAGGCGAAGAAGTGGGTTCCGGTGCTGCGCCGTAAAGAACGCGCGGACGTAGTGATCATCGCCATGCACATGGGCCTTGAGCAGGATTTGCGAACGGGCGAGATCAACCCCGGGCAAGTGCCGAATGAAAACCGGGCCATCGCGATCGCCCAACAGGTGCCTGGCATCGATCTAATTTTCATGGGCCATACCCACGTGCCGATTCCTTCACTTGTCATCAACGGCGTCCAGTTGATCCAGGCAAACTACTGGGGCAGACATCTGGCTCGCGTAGATTTGTATCTGGAAAACGCGGGACCGCGCTGGCGCATTGTCGGGCGCGCCGCCCGCGTAATTCCCATGGACAACAGTATCGCGCCCGATCAGGAAGTATTGAAAATCGGTGAGCCTTATGATCGCGAGACTCAGGCGTGGTTAGCGCGTCCGATAGGCGAATCAGCGAAGGAGTTGACTGCAACCGAAGCGCGCTTTCGCGATACCGCGATTCTGGATTTGATTCAGCGAGTCCAACTGGAAGCGGGTAAGGCCGACGTATCGATGGCAGCCGTATTTAATCCTGAGGCACGCATAGCACAAGGGCCGGTCACGATTCGCGACATTGCCGGGCTTTACATCTACGAGAACACACTCGTTGTCTTAGAAGTGAGCGGTCAACAGTTGAAAGACGCTCTCGAGCATTCGGCGAAGTACTTTCGTCCTTATGAGCCGGGGAAGTCAGCGGCGGAACTGGTCGACGAGAAGATTCCTGCCTACAACTTTGACATCGCCGAAGGCGTTACCTATGTGCTTAATATTGCCAAACCCGTTGGACAGCGTATTGAGAATCTTCAGTTTCAGGGAAAGCTATTGTCGCCTACGCAAAAGCTAAGACTCGCCACCAACAACTACCGCGTGAACGGTGGCGGCGGGTATACCATGTACAAAGGCGCGCCCGTAGTCTACCGCTCTAATCAAGAGATTCGGGAGTTGATCATCGACTGGGCGGAGCGTCACCAAAACATTCCGACAGAACCGAACAACAATTGGAAGATCGTGCCTTGAAAGCCAACTCTTTGGAGTGCGGCGGCCCGGCGCCGCTTTGGCCCACGCTGATGGCGCGTCACCTTTTGTCAGTAGAACTCAACTTGGCAGCGCGTTTTCTTTTGTCGTAGAGCTGAACCAGCAAAAGTATGTTACGGGTAAGGTCGGGCCAAAGCACCGCCGGGCCGGCGCACTCCAAAGAGTTGAGCTGTAACGCAAAACCAGAACGGCAACCCGGGGGCGTTGGGTTGCCGTTCTGGTTTTCTAACAACCAGCTGGTCTGCGGGGAGCTCGCCAGCCGTTGCGCGGGGAGGTTCGTCCTAGCGAAGCACCGCCAGTATCTCTACCGTTTCGTACGTGTTCTTGGCTGAGTCGTTAGTTGAGGGGATACTCGCAAGTTCACGTTCAATGGCGCTCTCTTCCTTCGACTTCAGCAGATGGCGGCCCGTATTGTCGAAGCCATTCCAAACTTCAGCGAGAAAGTAGCGCTCGCCGTACCGATGAAACACGAGGCGGGCTTGCGTGTTATTTTTCTTCGCGCGTCCGGTTTCGTCAGTCAGGCGGATGGCAGCTCGCTTGCCATCGGCACTCCGGATCATCAACCCACTACTGCCAGCGGTCACGGGCTGTACCGAGTACTCGCCGGCCGGCATCGGCTTATAGCCAACACTAAACTCGAACGGAATAGTTGCAACGACCCTGTTGGCCGACTGTGCGCTAGCGGAAAGGACCGCAGTCGCGAGCGCAAACACCGTTACGAGCACAAACATCGTTAATCCCTTAAGAAGTTCCTTTTTCATAATCCTCCTCTTGCCTTTCGGCATCGGTCGAAGCCTCTCGACCTGATGATTTGTAGTAAGCAAGTAATCTTGGGGGCTTACTTCTTACCTGTGGAAGCTCAACCGTTTTCAATCCGAATCTTCGGGAGCTGCCTGGCTTCATTGCTATTCACGTGCCGCGAGTTTTCGGTGCGGATCAGAAACGCTTATCGCTTGCTTGCAGCGCTGTAAACATTGGGCGACGAGCGCAGATCCTGTATTGAACCTTCGGGTTGCGGGGCGCGAGAAGCGGGTCAGGAAGTCTATCCTTTTGGATAGAGCTCGTATCTGATTAGATAGTTCGTTGTAGGCAAGGGTTAGTTGCGCGTGGTATGACCTCATTCCACGCAAGCAAGCGGTTGCCAACTAGCGCACATCAGACGGCACAGCAGCGAACCGAACTCCACATGGTCTCGGTAGTTAGGGGTCGGTCGCGCCCACACTATTGCCGCGAACGTCGGGTGCGCGTAAACTTGAGTACTCAAACACCTTCAGCTCACTCGATTCAAAATGAATCCGCGACTCACTGCCATTTCCGGAAGACTTAAGGGCAACGTCTTTACGATTGAGAAATTGCCGGTCGTCATCGGACGAGACAGGACTGCGACACTTTGCCTTACCGACGCTTCGGTTTCCCGCCGTCATTCCCAAATTGAAAAAGAAAACGACCAGTTTGTGATACTCGATCTTGAGAGTCTTAACGGTACCTTTATTAATGACGTGCCGGTAAAACGACGCCAGCTGCAACATGGTGATCGAATTCGCATCGGCGATGCCCAATTTCTTTTTCTGATGCACGATGGCGAGGTTGTTCCCAAAACGAGCGAGGTCCACTTCGACGAGGGACAGGTTGTCAGCGGCTCAACTCTGCAGATCAGGTTCAACGACGCGCTTTACCTGATGGCCCGCGACCTGAGTGCCTTGATGAAGGTGAGCACGACGGTCAATGCCATCCGAGGCGTGGGAGAATTACAACAAACCCTGCTTGAGTTGCTTTTCGAAGTGGTGCCCGCAGAGCGAGGCGCAATTTTGCTCACTGATCCCCAGGGAGACACATCCGACATTGCTTCGGTTTTTGGATTGTATCGTCAGCAAGGACAGGTTGACTCAATCAAAGTGAGCCGGACTATTACAAAGTCGGTTATTGCACGTGGTGAATCGCTGCTGATCAATAACCAGGCGGAAGTAAAGGGCCTGGGGTCCTCGGAAAGCCTGATCGTGGATCGACCCACGTCGATTCTGTGCGTCCCGCTCATCATGCTGGAGCGCACGCTGGGAGCTATTTACCTGGACACCAAAGATCCCGACACTGCCTTCGATAAGGATCACTTGCAACTGGTATCGGCCATCTCCGCCATCACTTCCGTCGCAATCGAAAACGCTCGCCACTTCGAATGGCTCGTCAGCGAGAATCAACGACTGATTGCCGACTTCAACATCGAACACAACATCGTCGGCGAAAGCCCACGCGTGCGCGAGGTGCTGCAATTCATTTCCAAAGTGGCGCCGACAGATTCGACTGTCCTCCTTTTCGGCGAAAGTGGCACGGGCAAGGAGCTGGTGGCGCGGGCAATTCATCAGAACAGCAAACGCGGCGAGAAGCCCTTCATGGCGGTCAACTGCGCGGCGCTCGCCGAGTCGTTGCTTGAAAGCGAACTCTTCGGTCATGAGAAGGGAGCGTTTACTGGCGCGCTGGCTTTAAAAAAGGGTCGCCTCGAGATTGCCGATGGCGGCACGGTGTTTCTGGATGAAATTGGGGAGCTCTCGCTCGCCTTACAAGTGAAACTCCTGCGTGTACTTCAGGAGCGCAACTTTGAACGAGTCGGCGGCACGCGCACGATCAAAGTCGACATCCGCCTCATTACCGCAACCAACAAGAATCTCGAGGAGGCAGTTGCAGCCGGAACGTTTCGCCAGGATCTTTATTACCGGTTGAATGTGGTCGGCCTTGAGATGCCGCCGTTAAGAGATCGTCAGGAAGATATTCCGTTGCTGGCGAATTATTTCGCCGCGAAGTATGCCGAGAAATGCAATCGACGCATAACCGGAATCTCCGCGGAAGCGCACGCGCGTTTGCGTAGTTACGATTGGCCGGGCAATGTAAGGGAACTTGAAAATGCGATCGAGCGCGCTGTGGTTCTAGGCACCACTGATCGGATTCTGCTCGACGACTTGCCGGAATCACTCTTGGAATCGGAGCCGGCTGCAACTGCTCCGGGAACGAAATATCATGAAGCGGTGACCCATACGAAGAAGCAGCTCATTTTAAACGCAATGCAACAGGCTAAGGGCAATTACACTGAAGCTGCGAAAGTTCTCGGCGTACATCCGAACTACCTGCATCGCTTGATTCGCAATCTGAACCTGAAAGACCTTGTGAAAAAGTAGCGCTAAAAGAGTTTCACCGGTGGGCGGGGGCAAGCCCACCTTCCCGACCTGAGAGGTGTTGGAGCCAGCTCGGTTAATCGCGCCTTGACAGTCTCTCAACCAGACATGCTAGGGGCTTGATGATAACCTCAGGGTTAGGAAGGTGGGCTTGCCCCCGCTCTTCGTCGGGCGAGACGCGCTGTCTCTAATCTTTCATGGACTGGATAAAGCAGACGGTTCGCTACCTCACGCGATCGTTGCGAAGGGCTCGCTTGTTTCCCGCCTGAATCAACCTGGACCGGCAAATCGGTCTTCTTCCGGTCAAATGTCGTGTCGCAGTTTGCCGTTTTCTCCTCACTGTCCGAACAACTCACGCCAAAGAGTTTCGAAATCCTGGACCAGGCAACTTCCGGTAGTTCGCTGTAGTTAATCAGCATTCCGCCGTCGTCATATTGCTTTAAGGCGGTCTGACATATCGCCGCGAGTACCGTGGCGCAGTACTCTTCCGGCCCCATCAAAACGGCATCGGCGGCCTTCATGCCGAAATATTCAGGCGGGAAGATGCTCGGGATTGTCGCAGCGCCGCGTTGCCCAAGCTGTGAGACCAGCACCTCGAGCGGATCGCGATAAAGGAAGACCCATGGCACATCCGGGAACGCGCTTCGGACCAGTGGCAGCTCCATAACATTCCATGAGTGAAAGATAATGAAAAGATGTCGCTCCATTCCCAGTCGCTGCTGGCCCAGCGCACTCACCATTCCTCGCAGCCAGTTCACGCGTTCGAGGTCACTAATCTTTTCGTGGCGCAGGTGCGCTCGCAGAACTGAATCAATCGGACGCGCTTCGGAGATCACAATATTTTCCGGAAGAGCTGCGAGCATCCGGGGGAGCGAAGTGGCTCCGCAGCGAGACATGTGGAAGACAAAACCGGTGGGCTTGAGACCAGGTCGGGTCTCACGCAATTGGAGGAGAATGTCGATCGAGGTTTGATGGCGGAATAGCAGGTTGGCAGGATAGCGCACACACGTTTCAACAGTTCGCTCGAAGGATGACTCCTTGAAACCACGCTTTCCCAGAAAGCACCAGTCAATCACGGGCCGCCCGTCACTCCAGTTAAGACGCACGGGGATCCAGCCATCGAGCTGCGCAGCGTCGTCGGTTACTCGAACCATTTCGAAAGCCATTCCTGCCTGGCAGCGAGCAGGGCGGCCTCGACATGCGACTCCTGGAATCGATAGCCGTGCTCTTTACCAATCTCGACTGCAAGCCTTGCGAAACTTTCCCAATCAGCGGTTACGCGCAATTGCTGCTGCAGATTCAGATCACCAAGCACAGCGCCGCGAAACCGCTCAAGCTCCTCCGGGGAAGACGGTTTATCGTCTGGAGTTGGGGCAGCGTGCTTTTCCGATTGGTCGACTTGTGCAGTAGCAAGTAGTTCGCGCAGCCACTCATTCAACTCGCAATCAATTACCAGATGGATCCGATCCGACGAGCCACGATTCTCAACCCAGTGCGGCAAGCTTAGGTCGAGGTACCAACATTCGCCCGCCTTCATCTCAACTCTGTGAGCATCTAGAAAGAAGACGACATCCGGATTGCTGATCACCGGAACGTGAAAACGCACCTCGCCCCTCTCGAATCCCAAATCAGAGTCCCGATGCTCTCGAATGATTGAACCCGCCGCAAGTTTGAGAAATCTTACGGACCGAAGTGGGCATTGGAATTGCTCCAGGACAGCCCGAATGTTCGGACAGCGACTAAGAATGGGGGTCGCAGCAAAGGATTCTTTCACATTGGGATGGGAATAAAGTTGCGTGCCGAGCCCGCCAACTGATCGCAAAGCCACGCCGCACCAGTCGCCTTCGAAGTAATCCGTATTAAAGTGTGCGACCCACTCGTGGGAAGCGAGCTGGTCCAGATCTCTTTTCAAAGCTTCTGGATCAAAATTTAGCGGCACTCTTAAATGACTTATCATCCTGTTGCTTAAAGCGAAACGGGCCGGTTCATGGCTTAAACAGACTGGCCGGCTGGTTGGAGCAGTTCGCCTACATGATCGTCGCCAGGCCGGCTGAAGTCGAGATACCAAAGACCAACGTGGCCGAACGGTTCGGGTTGGGACAGGAAGATCAGATCGTCAGCCAGGGCTGTGACCCCGGCGCTCGCTTCGTGCGATGCGACAGGCACCGCTGCGATAATTTGCCTGGGATCCTTGGTCCGTAGCGCACCGATCGCGGCTTGCATCGTTAGACCGCTGCGAATTCCGCAGTCAACCAGGATGACGGTCTTGCCGGCGAGGTCAATCGGAGGACGACCGGCGCGGCAGATCTGCTCGCGCCGGCCTAGCTCTGCTATTGCATCGGCCAGGAAGTGGTCCAGGGGTGTAGACGGCACCACGGGGCGGGGCAGTAACTCTGCGTCGATAACCAACGAGCCGGCAACATTGACCGCACATGTCTGCGAACCTGGTCCTTGTGGTGTAAGCAACCTGCGAATGATAACCAGATCGAGCGGCACGTTAAGATACTGCGCAACCTCGAACGCTACCGGTAAGCCGCCCAGGGCAATCCCGAGCACGATGACATCATTGACGTCCCGCTGCTCTTCTAGTTTCAAAGCGAGTTCGCGGCCGGCGCTGCGTAAATTCGTGAAACGCATCGCGCTTGAGTCTCCTCATCCGGCGGGGGCAAGCCCACCTTCCCAACCTGAGAGCTGCTCTGATTGTTCGATTAATCTCTTATTGATGCCTTTCAAACAAGAGATCCAAGCTCAACTTTAATAATCTCAGGGTCGGGAAGGTGGGCTTGCCCCCGCTGGTTGGCCAACATTCTATCTTCAATTTCAACTCAACCAATTGGTGTAACCATTCAAAAAATGATCTAATAACAGAAGCGAATGACCTGGAGCAATGGGCCCAAGCTCGATGTCGGAATCAGTACCCTCAGTAGCTCTTCGTCCGGCAACGCCGGAGGATGAGACCTTCCTGTTCCACCTCTATGCCAGCACACGGGACGATCTGCAACTCTTGGACTGGGACGAGCAGCAAAAAGAGGCTCTCATAAGAATGCAGTATGATGCGCGGCGTTTCCAATATGAAGAGAGTTATCCAGAAGCGGAAGGCAGCATAATTATTTACGGCGAACACCCGGTAGGTAGATTGTTAGTTAATGAAAGTGATCGCGAGATCACTCTGGTTGATATCGCGCTAATGCCTGAACATCGAAATCTTGGAATCGGCGCCGGCTTGATCAAGCAGCTATTGAACAGAGCACGCAACGCGAAAAAGCCCCTCAGGCTGCAGGTCTTGAAATCAAACCCCGCGTTACGCTTGTACGAGCGCCTGGGCTTTTCGCGGACGGGAGATCACTCGATGTATTTCGAGATGACATTTGAGCCGTAAAGCAAACTGTTAGTTTGCGACGGTTCGGTGGCACTCAATTGGACCTCACGTCACGTCAATGAGCTTTTGATACGGCATATGAGCGTCGAAGACTAGTTAGTCAAGGATAAATATAGTTCGAGAAAGGTCTAACAATGGCAGCTGCCCTGACGCACGAGGAATTCTCCAAACACCTGAATAGCAAATTTCAAATTCGCATTAGCGAAACGGAAACAATCGAAGCGCAGTTAAAAGACATTTCGGAGTTCCTGACTTCGCCCCGGCAGGAACGCTTCTCGATTCTCTTTCGCACCGCGAACGAGCCGTTTCTCGGTCAGGGACTGCGCCGCTTCGAACACGAGCAAATGGGACCCTTCGAGTTGTTCATTGTTCCTATCGCGCGAGACGAAGAAGGCACAAGCTACGAAGCCGTATTCAACCGCGTAGTAAAAACTAAGTGACGCGCAGGATTGTAGGCGTGGCACTCCGTGGCCACTCGAATTTCCTAATTGCACCGTTTAGAAAGGGCACTTGTGCCCCGCCCCGCGGCGGCAGACAAGTCTGCTTTCTAAACGGACGACTAAAAACAACTTGTAGCCGGTGGCACTCCGTGGCCACCACCCAGATTTCCTAATTGCACCGTTTAGAAAGGGCACTTGTGCCCCGCGACGGCAGACAAGTCTGCTTTCTAAACGGACGACTAAAAATAAGATGTCGATAACGCTACGCGATGCCGCCGAGGAAGATGAACCTTTCCTCCGCGAGGTTTATGCAAGTACTCGTGTACAGGAACTCGCACTCGTTCCCTGGAACAATGAGCAGCGCGAGGCTTTTCTGCGGATGCAGTTTGACGCCCAACACTTCCACTATCACTCACACTTCCCCGAAGCGAGCTACCAGATAATTCTTCAGGACGCGCAGCCGATCGGCAGATTGTATGCTCTCAGGAAAGAAGGAGAGATCAGAATTATGGATATCACTTTACTGCCGCAACATCGCAACGCCGGCATCGGCGCCTCGCTCGTCCGCGAACTGCTGGAGGAAGCCGACCGCACCGGCAAGGCAGTCAACATCTGGGTCGAGGAGTTCAATCCATCTCGGAGCTTATTTGAGCGACTGGGCTTCTCCAAGGTCGAGGAAGACGGATTCAATTATTTGCTCGAGTACCGAATAAACCGGTGAATGGTAAATAGTGAATAGTAAATGGTCGTGTGTAAAGCAAACTGTTAGTTTGCGTTGGTTGGCAACACTCAGGTCAGTGTTAACGAATCACCCGCAAAACTAACAGTTTGCTTTACAGTTACCTGTCACCGGCACTCCAAAAAAGCGAAGGCCGCCCGCGACCAGCGCGAGCGGTCTTCCATTTACCATTGACCATTCACTATTTACCGTCTCTTAAATGTGATTGAAGACAGCCTCGTAGTAATACTCGCCATCATTTTCGCGTGGCGTTAGAAACAAATCAAACGTACCAAGCGATGGGTGGCTGATCTTATGGATGGAAGTAAACGCCGGCAACTGTCGTTCGGCTTTGAACATTAGCGAGAAGCTGTCAGTTTCAATCGCAGGAGCTGTAGTGATGCTCGCCGACGATTTGTTGGTTTTCGCGCTTAGCAATGTCAGGCTGATCATTTTTCCCTGCGCGTCCGGCGCCTGGAAGATCCCCCCGACATAAGGATCGAAAGTGGTGCGCTTAAACATGTAGGTCGGCTGTTTCTGGGCCGTAATCGGGATTTGGTACCCAAGATTAATTTTCGGCGTGCGGGTTTGGCCAAAGATCAGGGAGTTGGGGTTAAAGGCCACACCGGCGGCGAGCGCCGTCAGTGTGCCTGATTTAAGAAAGAAGCGGCGTGATATTGCCATTTAGTCAATAATCTCCTTAAACATGTCGGGTGGGACGATAATTTATTTTTGCTTGTGAACCCGGTGGGATGGCCTTTTCTAAGGGCCTGCGCGTGGGCAGTGTATTTCACTTTGGGCCAAAGCGCAAAGATTTTGTAAGGATCTTTCAATCTAATCCGCATATTGCGGATTACACAAGGATAAACACTCAATAGGGCGGGTATTCCAATAAAGTTTCGGGTTCCGAGTTTCGGGTCCCGAGTTTCGAGTCCCGAGTTTCGAGTCCCGAGTTTCGAGTTCTGAGTTTCGGGTTCCCGTTCGGCTTGCGGCTCTGCCGCCGCACAGTGCGGCAAGGCTTTGCCTTTCCGCAAGTACGTTAATTAATCTTGAGGCTGTGCCTCAATTTCCGGAGGCGGAGCCTCCAAAATCAAAAAAAGCTGGACCGGAAAGGCAGAGCCTTTCCGCACTGTGCGGTGGCAGAGCTGCGGACGGCAGAACCATTAACCCCAGGGCGATGACCTGCGCTGAGAACTCGGAACCCGGAACTCGGAACCCGGAACTCGAAACTCTTGATTTGTTGCAAGAGTTCTTTCTTGTAATTCGGCGAAGTTGTAGTTAGAATCCTCGCCGCTTCAAATTTCAACTAGGCAGCTTTTCGTACTCATCAAGCAGGATTCTTAAGAATCAGACTTCACCAACTGGCCGTTCCCAGAGCACATGCAGTCTGACATTTTCAATGGTGGAGGGTTTTCCCTTTCTGCAGTTAAGTGAACTGCAAGGAAGACAAACCATTTAGGGTCAACCGCCGAGAAACTTACTCCAGGGAGTAAAAATATGTCGCAACCATTTTTAGGTGAAATAAAGATCATCAGTTGGAACTTTGCGCCAAAGGGCTGGGCGTTCTGCAACGGCCAGTTCTTGCCGATCAACCAGAACCAGGCACTCTTCTCAATTCTCGGTACAACCTACGGCGGAAATGGCCAAACCACTTTCGCGCTGCCTGACTTCCGCGGACGGATACCAATTCATCAGGGTCAAGGATTTATTATTGGACAGAAAGGAGGAGAGGAGTTTCACACGGTGAACCAACAAGAGATGCCGGCGCACAGCCACGTGCTGCAAGGTACCAAGACTGCGGCCGCCACCAGTACACTTAACGCGAACATGTTTGCGCAAGCCTCAGGCGGGATTTATGGGAATCCATCTAATCTGACGTCGATCCTTCCGACGACGATTACCAACGTCGGCGGCAACCAGCCGCACGAGAATCGGCAGCCGTTCCTGGTGCTAAATTTCATCATAGCCCTGCAGGGCATTTTCCCCTCGCGAAACTAAAGGAGAGAAAACATGGGCGAACCGTATATCGGCGAAATCAGAATGTTTGCTGGCAACTTTGCGCCGGCGGGCTGGGCGCTTTGCCAGGGGCAACTAATGGCCATCTCGGAGAACGATGCGTTATTCACGCTGATCGGCACGACCTATGGAGGCGACGGCCAGGAGACATTTGCGCTTCCTGATTTACAGAGTCGCGTGCCGATGCACGCCGGTCAGGGTCCCGGAATCTCGCAGAACTATACTCTCGGCGAGAAGGCCGGCGTGGAGAGTGTGACGCTGACTACGCAACAGATTCCCATTCACAACCATTCTTTCCTCGCATCGATCAGTGCTGCCTCGAGCACAGATCCAACGAACCAGGTCATTGCTCAGAGCAGTCAGATTCACTTGTTCACAGAGGACGTCGCCAACAAGCAGATGAACGCGAACTCGCTCACGCCCGTCGGCGGAAGCCAGCCGCACGACAATATACAGCCGTACCTGGCCATCAATTTTATCATTTCGCTTTTCGGAGTTTTCCCCACGCAGAACTAGAAGGAGACAGGTAATGTCAGACCCATTTGTGGCAGAAATCAGAATGTTCGCCGGGAACTTTGCCCCCACGGGCTGGGCGCAGTGCAACGGTCAGCTTCTTCCGATCTCGCAAAACACGGCCCTCTTCTCTCTTCTTGGCACAATGTACGGAGGTGATGGGAAATCGACCTTCGCTTTACCGAACCTTCAAGGCTCGGCGCCTCTTCAGCAGGGTCAGGGAGCGGGCCTTTCGCTCTATGACGAGGGACAACAGGGCGGCACGGACTTCATTACGCTGCTCACTTCGGAGATGCCGATCCACACTCATTCCGTGCAGGGAAACTTCAACGCTGGCGACGTTTTCACTCCTGCACCCAATGTTGCACTGACGAATTCGGATCCTGGCAGCGCATATATCACCGGTAACCCAAGCCCCGCACAGATGTCCTTCCAAGCCATCAGCGTTGCTGGTGGCAGTTTACCGCATAACAATATGATGCCGTTTCTGACGGTGTTGTTCATCATTGCCATGCAGGGTGTCTTCCCGCCACGCCAGTAGTCAGGAGCAGACGGCAGGAGCAGGAGGCAGGTAAACGAAATTGATAGCAGGAGCAGATAGATTCGCAGATAGCAGGAGCGGGGCAGCACGTTAATCCTGCCTCCTGCTCCTGCCGACTGCTCCTGGAAGTGCTTCCCGTCGAAGCAAACAATGCGACCCTGAGAGAACCGCTTGAAATAAATTTCTCTCAGGGTCGTGTTGCGTCTCCTATCCGACTTTCAGAGTCCAGAGTCCCGCCCTTACCGCACTATTTGTCGTGCCAAAGGCGAGTTACCCGTCTGGCGCCTGACCGACCGGACCTGCTCGTCTGTCTGGATCGGCACACTTATTGACGGCCTTGTGAACCTGTAATACTCTTACTCTGCCACTAAGGAGATCTAGTCGCAGCGACGCTCGAGCCTTGCCGCCCCTGTCATAAGGTTGCCGCTAATTTCCTTTTCCGTAATAGCGCCGGTTGATGACCCAATGATCCGAATAATCTGGTCGCGCTAGAGTTTCACCACAAGAGGATATAAAAATGAAGTCCACCCTTTCCTTCCGGTTCTCCACCAAACGTCTCTTTGTACTTACACTGGTTTCATTTGTGGCCGTCGCAGCACTCTTAGGCGTGGCTGCCTCCGCAAACAAGGCGAACCGCGCAGCGAAGGCACGTGCGGACCAAGCTGCTAATACCAAGTCTGGAATCAATCCTAATTTTCAGAATGATAAGCAGCCAAACGCTCCGGCGGCGGCGGTGATAACCGCCACGTTGACAGACAACATTACGGCAGCTACGAAGGTGGCGCCTGGCGGCACGATTAATTACACGGCGGTGATTACCAATAACGGCGCTGCCAGTCCGGCTGATGATGCGACCAACCTCAACTACAGTGATCCGCTCGATGCCAACACGACTTTAGTCGCTGGTTCAGTTCACGCGTCGCCCTTAGCTTTCGACGACACCTACAACTGGGTGGGCAACACGTTTCTCGATACCGCCGCGCGTGCGCTTCCGGCAGTTACAGCCAACGACGTCGCCGTCAATGCGCCGGGCGGTACGGATACATTTACCCTTACCGCGATAGCCGGTGGCGCTACTGCACTTGGCGGCGTCGTGACTCTGGCTTCTCCCAGTGGCGCTTTCACTTACACACCACCATTGGGCCGGCCAAATGTCGCTGACGGCGCTACGGTTCAGGACAGTTTCACTTACACCATTACCAATAGTGCCAATCCAACGCTGATCGGCACCGGCACGGTGCGAATTAACCTCACTGGCCGCGTCTGGTATCTAATGGCGGGTGCGTCGGGCGACGGTCGTAGCAACACGCCTTCAGGCAGCCCGTCGGCAATGTCTACGGCTGCCGATAAGAGCACCGACTTCTTCTACATCTTCTCCAACGCCGGGTCCTTGAACGGACTCTTCACTGTCGATGCCGGCCAGCAACTTCTTGGTCAGGGAGTCAACCTCGTTGTCAACGCCATTACCTTGTTTACGTCGGCCGCGCCCACGCCCACTACAACCAACACGGCGGGCAACTGCGTGACACTGGCAGGGGCTCCTGGCAACAACACGGTCTCGGGTTTCAATATCGGCAACTGCACAGGTGGCATAGCAATCGCCGGTAGCAACGTAGGTACGCTTACCGTCGGCACTTTATCGATAAATACAAACGGAGGTGGCCTCGACCTAACCGGCGTCGGTACGCCTACGGTCAACGTTGTGTTAGGTGGACTAACTTCGAGTAGCGGCGCGAAAAACGTCAACCTCGTTGGTTTGAATGGAACGATTGATTTGGCGGGAGGCACCCTTAGCGGCGCCGCTGGCAACTCCTTCGATGTCAACGGCGGTGCGGCGACTATTAGTTATACCGGTAACATCACTAACAGCGGCGGCAAGCAGGTCAACATCGCTAACATGACTGGTGGTTCTGCTCTCTTCAGCGGGGCAGTAAACGGCACGGGCACCGGTATCAATCTCGTAACCAACCCAGGAGCTACAATTACTTTTCGAGGTGGCGTAGTTCTAAGCACGGGCGCCAATCCGGCGTTTACGGCAACCGGCCCCGGACCCGCAGCGACGTCCGGCGGTACCGTTAATGTTTGCGATGAGAATCCATGCGTGCCGGGTTCCACTGGTGCCTTGGTCAACACTCTGACGACAACATCCGCCACGGCGCTGAACGTCGTCAACACGACTATCGGTGCCAATCGACTGGAATTCCGAAGCATCAACTCGACCACAGCTAGCGCTAACGGCATAGTTCTAAATAATACCGGAAGTTCTGGCGGCCTGACCGTTAACGGCATAGGTACCACTGCAGGTACCGGCGGCACCATTTCCAACAAGACCGGCAATGGCGTCACGTTAACCAGCACCTCAAGTGTAACGCTCAAGAATATGAACCTGACAGGCAACGGGACGTCGCAGGTCGTGGCCGGCAGCTCCTCCAGTTGCGGCGGCGACATCGTCACGGGCAACAATTTGTCCTGCGTAGCCAACGCTTTCCTATCGACCGTGACGGGCGCAACCTTCGACAACGTCTCGGTGACGGGTTCCGGTCAGCAAGGCATTAACGGTAACGCCGTGAATGGGCTGACGATAAACAACTGCACCATCACTGGTAACGGCAATGAGTCGTTCGAGGACGGGATCATTCTGCAGAACACAACCGGCACGCTCAGCATCACCGGAACGAACGTCCGCGACAATCGCGCGCGTGAGCTGCACATTGGGAACGGCAGCGGCACGATGACCTTCAATACCTCTACGTCGCAATACGGTCACACAGCCGCCGGCACCGGTACCGCGGAATCGCAGCAAGGCATCCTCATGCAGCTGTTCGGTACTTCCAACACCACTATCAGTGCCACCACGCTCACCATGTCGAATAACGAAGGAATCGGGTTCACGGCAAACGCATTCCAGATCAACGCGGACAACGGTGGCCCCATTGTGAATGGCAGCATCACCAGCAGCACGTTCGACAACAACGCGGCCCACGTCTTCGTCAACGTGGGCGGCACCTCCACTGTAACGTTCGATACGATGAACAATACGACGATGACTCGGGCTGCGCTACAAGCCATCAACTACACCGTTTTGGGTGGCAGCACGGCTATCACCGCAAATGTTACCGGCACGATTTCGGGCAATACTATCGGCACCGCGGGAGCTAATGGCTGCACTACCGCCGGTACGAACTGCCACGCTATCGACATCAATAGCGGCGAGCAATGGAACGGGCAGATGCACTTGAAGATCGCCAGCAATACGATCCAGAAAGTGGCGCAGGGCATTATCTTCACTCTCGGTGGCGGTAACGGCGTTACACCCCAGGTTCATGCGAAAGTCACTGGTAACAGCGTCACTAACTCGACCCTGACGAGTGCCGGTGAGGCCATAAAGCTCAATACGACCGTGACCTCAACTAATCCCACTATTTCGGTTTGTTGGGATGTCGGCGGGGGCGGAGCGCTGAACAATACAGTCACCGGCGATTGGGCAACCGGTTCTTCGCAAGCATCCCTCTTCCTTCGACAGCGCTTCAGTGGGAATGCCAGCATCCGCTTGCCTGGCTACGGCGGCGGCAGCGCGGACAACGCCGCAGTAACTACGTATCTCAATGGCCGTAACTCGATCACGGCAGGGCCGAGCCCAGGTCAGGTTGCCGTACTGGTAACGCATTCGGGTGTAACCCCTTTTACCGGTGGGGCGGCGTGCACTACGCCAGCAACTCCGAACCCGGCGGACGACAGCGTTCGCAATCGGATAGATAACGTCATAGACAGCCATTCGTCCGCAAGTGTGATGGCCCAGGCGAAGACGGAGTTGGCGAAGGCGCCAGTACTTCAGACGCCGGTCACACAGATTTCGACGAAGGGCGGCATTGCTTCGGTGCTCGCTAAGGCGACGCCGAAGGCCTCAGCGGCAGAAATGGCCAGGATCTATCGGAGCGAACGACCTCTGTCGCACCACGCAGTCCGACGTATCTTTGACCAACAGCCAAACGCACCGGCGAGCGGCGAGACCGTTACTCTCAATACGATTGCCACTTTCCCGGCCGGCGGGAAGTCGATCACCGTTAAGTACTCGGCGACGGTGAACGCTCCACCTTTGGCGAGGCAAGTCAGCACACAGGGAACGGTAACCGCGAACGGAGGCGCCATCAGCGTCTTGACTGACGATCCGGAACCAGCCGGTTCAGCCAATCCGACGGTCACGTTGGTCGACACGACGATGACATGGAATGGTTCGACCAGCACCGACTGGAACACGGCCACCAACTGGACCCCGCCGGCTGGCGGAACTCAGTACGCTCCTGGTGTTTCCAATCCGGCAGTTAACGATGTGGTTATTCCAAACGTTGGCAATCAACCAAATATCAGCGCGACAGACATAGACATTTTCAGCTTGAATCTGTCGAATGGTCGTACGCTGACGATCAACAGCGGTCGCACTTTGACCATTGACGGCGCAGCAGCCACAAGCGACCTCACACTCGATGGCATCATCAGTGGCGGTGCGCTGAATTTTGCCGGCGCTGGTCCACATGTCATCAACAATGCCGGCGGCACGGGCAGCCTCTCTTCAACCAACGTCATGACGTTGCTGAGTCCGGCGTCGGTAACGCTAAACCAAAACTTGCAAGCTGGCGCGGTTGCCGTTAACAGCGGCGCCACCTTCAACATCACCAACCGCACGCTCTCTCTGAACGGATCGGGAGCGGCACTCGCAGTGGGAGGAACATTAACCACGACCGGCAGTACGGTCATCTTCAACGGCACCGCGGCACAAACCGCTGCGGGTGTTGCCTACAATAACCTGACCATCAACAACACCATCGGCACTAACATCACCGGTGTGACGCTGACCGGGAATGCGACTGTCAACGGCGTCTTGACGCTAACGAGCAGCGATCTCGATACGGGAGCGTTTACTTTGACGCAGCCGAATACGACTGCCTCAACCGGGGTGAGTGACGTGGTCGGAACAGTAACGCGTACCGGTGCTCCTCTGCCGGCAGCGACGGTCCTGACCTACGGCAATCCAAACAACCAGATAACCCTGAGCGCGGCGGGCACCAAGCCCACCTCGCTGACGGTGGCGATTGCCAAGGCAGCGCCGGCCAATCCAAATGGCTATGCGGCCGCAGTGCAGCGGACGTACACCGTCAGCCAGATCGGCGGTTCTGGTTTTACTTCCACTGTGCGATTCCACTATCTCGACACAGAGTTGAATGGCAACATTGAAGCAAGCTTGAATCTGCGGCGGCTCAGAACCAGTGACAACCACTGGGTGGCAGCGCTACCGACCACCAGGGATACAACAAACAACTGGGTGGAGACCACAGGCGTCCTGGCCACTGATTTGGTGACGCGTTGGACCATGAGTTCGCTGGCGCCGACCGCCTCGAACGGCGTGGTCAGCGGTCGCATCGTCGACAACAACGGCAACGGAGTTGAAGGCGCGGTGGTCCGGCTCGGTGGCACGCAGAACCGCAAGTTCATCACCGATGCGAATGGCTTCTATCGCTTCGACGATGT
>DATBRN010000411.1:0-16638 GCA_036560225.1 Pyrinomonadaceae bacterium
CCCGTCGCATCCAATCCCAATGAGAGACGCTCAATACCTGCAAGGCTCGAGTTCAGCTGATACTGCCCGGTCAAGGAAGGCGCAGGTGGAGGAGTCCATGCTTGAGGAGAAATCGGAACGGGCCAAAGCAGTAGATAACCAAGAAGGAGCGCGATCGCGAGTGCTGGAAAAAGCAAAAGCCTTTTGGCTTTAGTCATGAGTGAGAATGGTCCAGAGGAAGGATTTTCAGATAATAAGCTGTTACCGTTCGCCGCGCGCTTCTTCTACCTGACTCTCCAGTTCAACGACGAGGTTGCGTATTCCCGGTTGATCCATGGGTTCAATCAAGCGGAGTGCTTCGTCGAGAACTCGTCGCTGATGTTCAGGCCAGTTTGGCAGTCCGGCTACGCTCCCGAAGTTTCCGGCGTATAACGCTGCGCGTGGTGGCCGCACACTTTGCACAGTTTCCTTATCCACTGCGAGTGTCATCGTCGAGGTTCCCGAAAGCTCGATTGCGCGCGCGATTAGCGAAACAGATTGATGGCACAGGCGGGATGCGGGAATCAACAATGCGGCCTGCACTTCGTATCGTTGAATACGTTCTACTAAACGAGGAACCATCTCTTCAGCCAGACCAGCCGCATCCGGTATAAACCCGCAAAGACTCCAGAAGACCGGATTGAGCTGGCCGATAATTCCATTGCTTTCAAACTCAAAGAGTCGCTCCAGAGGCAGCAAAGAGTTACGGTCGCTCTCAACAGCTTCGGGATCGTAAGCTCGCGCTACGAAGCGCAGGTCATCTGCTTCAATCTGAGAAGGAATCTCGCGAAAGGCTAAATCGCCGCCCGGGGCGGTTTTGTCGAAGGGCTCTGTCCCGTTGATGTAGGCGCCCGCGGATGAAATGAGCGCCAAGTTGAGCATTGGCAAAGCGCGACGGGCCGGCGAAAAAGGGGCGCGCTTGTTTTTTACGAAAGGATAAGAATCCGGAAGGTCGTCGCTGTTAGCGCCGCTGCGATTTTCCAGCCAATCCGCATAACGTTTACGCCATTCCTCAATGTTCTCGATGATTTCCAACGTGCAGCAGTTCTCCTAACCTCGCGCCTATCCGTTATTGTTTTGTAAAGCAACTCGGATTAGCCGTGAATTTTGCCTCGTCGATCTTGACGTTATGCTGGATCTCCGTGAGCTGATAGATTAGCCCAACCCCCGAGAAAATCTCATCACGCATTTTGAAAGGGAGCTTGATGCCATCGACTTCCCGGTAATCCTCGTAATAGGTGTTGCCTTTACGCAACAGCAGCCCGCTCTCCACGTCGAAGTACCACTTCTCGAAACCCATCCGCACGACATAAGTGTCTCTTCCGTTCAGTTTTTCTTTGCCGATCAGAAGGGCTGAAGGATACATTTCCTTCAATTTCGTTTGCTTATCGAAAACAGAACTGGCTTTTGCAATCTCGTAGCCGAGTCCGGTGAATCTTATAAAGCCCTGAAGCGGGTCTTGCAACCACGCACGGTCGCCGTCGAAGGTCCTTTGAATTGTACCAAGGCCCGGGGCGACAATTATCAAACTAGACCTATCGGGAGCCTGTTCATACAACTCGGCGGTGCCGGTCATGCCAAGGGCTGTTATTTCTACCGTTCCTATAGATTTACGGCTGATAATTTTCTCGAACGCCTTTTTGCCCCCGCTCGCTTCCAGGTATCTATCCAGAATTGAACCGACTGATGGCATGCCGGGGACTACGATTGTGGGGTCCCCTGTGACGGCCATGGGTGCACTGCGCAGTGGCGGCGGTGGTGGGTCTACGACTACTCCAGGTGGAACCGAAGGAGCGGTTACGATACTTACACTGGGCGGCGGCGAGGCAGTGCGGGCAGCAGGAGCCGGTGAAGTAACTTCAACGTCGGCAATGAGCTCGGGTCCCACACCTTGGCGAATCTTCTGGCGCAAGCGTCGAATTGCGGTGCTAAGCTGTGGATCACCTCGCCGAAGAAGGCTCTTGCGGCTGAGAGTCACCGTCAGGTCGGGAGTTATGCCAGAACCTTCAAGACGTTTGCCTGCCGAAGTTTCGTAGTTCGCAAAACCATACTGGAAAATGGCGCCTGTCGGGAGCTTCCTAATTGCTGACGGCAGCGTGTTGCCGGCACTCTTCTCGCCGATTAGGATCGCGCGACCGGATTCTTGAAGTCCGCTAGCAAAGATTTCCCCCGCTGATTGAGTTGAGCCGTCGACCAGAATCACGAGTGGACCGGAATACGGAGACGTCTGAGGAAACACAAACAACGGAACGCGGCCAGTACGCGTATGCATTGTGCCGATCGAGGTCGGACTTGTTTCCAACAGACCCGTCAAACCGCCAATCATTCCCAAGAGGCCGCCTTGATTGCCGCGCAAGTCCAGAATGATTCCTCGGGCGTCCTTCATGCTCCGAAGCGCTCCGCAAAGTTTCTCCATCAACGACGGCACGAAAGCGTTGAAGCGAATGTATCCGATGCCACCTGGCAGCCTCTTCGATTCAAACTCAGTGTACATGGAAGGCAAGTTGCCAATGGCTGGCGACATTTCGCCTTTCAGCCGTTCCCTCTTGATGGTGATGGTATGTAATCGATTTCGCGCATCGAGAAAACCGAGCTTTACGGGCGACGTCTGCTCACCGTTGATGAATCCGGCAATCAAAAATACCGGAAGTTCGGGACGAATCAGCGCACCCCACAGAGGATGATTTTCGATTTCCGCAATGACTGAATCCAGGGAACGTTGGCCAACTTTCTTGATGACAAAGCCCGGACGAAGGCCGGCCCGTGCGGCGGTGGAACCTGGCTCAACCCGAGTTACCACTGCCGACCCACCAAGCACGCGGAGATCGATTCCGATTCCTGTCAGCAGCCGGTCCGTCAGTTTGTAATTGATGTTATTGAGAACTTCCTCCGCGTCCACCGCGTCAGCGTCGCTGGCCGTGGAGTCCTCCGGATCCTTCGCAACGCGAATTTTGGGAATCGCTTCCTTGGGGACCACCATGAAGTGAGACTGGTGAAGCTCGTTCAGCATTTGCTGCAACAACATGTGGAACTCCCGATCGCTGCTGACCCGGGATACGAGAGGCTCATAGCGCTCGCGAACTTTGGCCCAGTTGACGCCCCCAAATTCGGGATCATAGAAAAGATCATTTACGGTTCCCCAAACAATTTGAAAGGCCTCCTGTCGCTTGGCTAAGTCAGGATGAACTAAAGCCTGACTTGCAGGACTTGGAGAAGCAAGCGGTTGTTGACCCAGCGTAGCAGGAACACGGACCGCCAACAGGAGCAAGAAGAGTAACGCGATTGGGAGGCGCAGCTTGAAGGTGAGGAGTTTCATTTTGTTGGTAGAGGACCTGGTTTACTGCCTGCTAAGACCATAAGAACAACCATCACGAAAACCGCAATCATAGCAAGGCCGAGTGCAGCTACAGAATAGCCGTGCAGCGCGGCAAAGGCCATCCGATTCGGATCACTAAGCGGTATCTGGTCGATTTGCCCGTGCATTGCCACGCGCAAGCCACGCATCCTGGCCGCTATGACCCATTCGCCCAGGCCGGTGGCGAGCGCGACGATTGTTAACAAGGCCAACTGAAGAATTAGCGACAGACGAGCATAGTTCTTCCTAATCGCAAACGTGATGATGATCATCAACAAGCTCAGGACGAAGCCGCTTGTATTAACGACAGATAGCGTGCGAGTAACGATCGTTCCCGCAATTTCGTTCGGGTTTGTAAGACTAAATGATCTTAAGACTTTAAAAACACTCGGAGCAATAACGGCGCTAAAGTAAATTGCCGTGCCCAGCCAAGCTGCGAGCAGGAGCATTCTTAATTGGTTGAGGAAAGTCGACGACATGGGTTCAATCGTATTCGGTTATCTCAGGTAGGAGCGCAATCCTGGGAACCTGGAAGTTTGGCTGGGTTAACTCACGCGGATCAGGTACGGACAACAACCACGAGAGTGCGGCATCGAGTTGTGCCTGATAGTCTTCAAGGTCAAGAGACATGAAGATTTTTGTTCCGAGCCGCGCAAATTTTTCCTTTGCCCTCTGATACATCTGGCGCGCCGCGCCCGGTCTTCCGATTTCCAGATGATGAAAGGCGACTGCCGATTGAATCATTGCCTGGAGAAAGAGTTTTTCCTGAGCGCCGACTTCACCCATCCAGCGCTCTTCCCACGCATCGTGAGCCGCATGAAATTCACCGGCGTTATACAGATCGATTCCGGCAATGTACTCCACGGGATAGGCCGCGATATGGGCATCGGTGTATGGTGGTTCTTCGATCATTTCCGAGTTCACGATGTCGTCGGCGAAACAAAAGCGCACCTGTCAATCAGTTAACGCGGCGGAAATTGAGTCAACGTGCGTCCTGCGGGTTTTGAAAGGCCGGGCCAAATTCACATCTACGCTACGCGTCGAAAAGAGAACGACAGCCAGCGTTGTTCTTGCGTTTCTCATTAATGCCGATTCAGCCGGCTGGCGATTACTTTTGCTGCCGTGGCACCTGCGCCGGTTGCGCCGCTGATTGTAGGTGCAAGCGGACTGGATACATCACCAATCGCGAACACGTTCATGACCTCAGTTTCGTGTTGACTATTCACGATTGCGTAGCCTTCGTCGTCAAGTTTAAGTTGTTCGCGAAAAAGCTCAGTGTTTGGTTCAACTCCGATGCGAATCGTTACGCCTTGTACCGCCATCTGAAAAGGCTTCAGCGCATCCTTTCGCAGTATTTCTACCGCTTCAATTCTGTCGCTGCCGAGAATTCTCGTAACCACAGACTCCAGGAAGACCGTAATGCAATGCTGGCCCTGCAACTTCTGAACAAATGTTGGCCGGGCACTTAGCGCTTTTCCCCGGTGCACCAGCGTTACGGTGGGACAGACGTCAGCCAACAGAAGAGCATTCTCAGCCGCCGCGTCACCACCACCGATCACGCAAACATCCTTTCCGGCGAATTCGTTGCGATCTCGATTCGCTGATTCAATGATTCCACGGCCGACGAATTCATCCTCGCCGGGAATGCCCAGCTTCCTGCGTCTTACGCCCGTGGCAACAATGACGGAGATCGACTGGACTTCCTCACCGTTAGTAAGCGTCACCCGTTTTGCTTTCAAATCGACGCGTTCGATTTCGACGTTTGTCCAAAGATCGAAATCGGCTTCGTCGACGCGCTCCGAAAAACGCTCGAGAAACTCGACTCCGTTAGCCGCGCGCACCCCTGGATAGTCTTCTACCCGACCGTATATGGAAAGCAGTTGTCCACCAACCCGCTCGCTTTGCTCGAGCACAATAGTGTCGAGGCCCAATTCATCGCACCAAAGAGCCGCGGAAAGACCAGCTGGTCCGGCGCCGATGATTAGGACGTCATACATTGAGCATTTAGCAGCACGAAAACTCAGGAAGCGGTTGTTGGTTTAGTGACCTGCGACTGCGGGCTGGGCTATAGATGAAAGTTCACGCAAGACTCTTGCTACTTCATCCGGCGCCAGCGTTGAAGGAGCCAACGCCCCATCGGGGCCCAGGAATTTTACTGCTGAAGTCATTTCGCTGTTATCCAACTTCCATGAACCCAGTCTCTGAGGCTCAAGCTGATTGAGTTCGTCCAGGAGTTGTGAGAAATTGCGGCGCTGAATGCGTGGACGAACAATTGTCTCTGCCCAGGAATAGTAAGGATAGTCAATTCGATAACTCCAACCGTTTTTCAAAGGTGTAGTTATCAAATAGAGCTGGCCCTTCGCGTAACGCGAGATGGCCGTGTAGGGAGCGGCGTGGCGAGTGGGATTAAAGCCGCTGGGACTAAACACTTCGGGCGCAAGTGTTATCAAAGAAATACCTGCATCATCAAGCTCGACGACCTTGGATGCGCCACGTTCGAAGCTCTCCATAGCGATGACAATTTTGTCCCAGGCGCTTCGCCAGAGAGCCTCATACTCATCTATCTTCGTCAACAGCCGCTCAACTTCAGGCAAAACCAATTCGTAGGCACGAGCATCGTCTTCGACATTTTCGCCTGCCAGGTGGCGGGCGAGCGGCGAGCCGGAATCTTCGCCCGGAGTCGGTTGGTCCGAGCCCTGAATTGCGATGCTTGCACACACCGCATTCTTATTGGTGAACTCGGAAAAGTCACCGGCTTCGGCAGCGGAAATCAGTTTATCGCGCAACTCAAGCGCTCGCTCCCCCGTGAGAACCGTCCAAACGGAAAGTACCCCGTCAGTATCAAAATGATTGTTAGTGACCAACTCAATGCCTTGCGTGAGTTCGTCCCGATTCGGGGCCGCGACGAGATTCAAGGCAATCTCAGTCGAGGTATCGGCTTTAACCTGCGCCGGCGTTTCGTTTCCTTGCCAGTGGGAGAAGTGGACGCTGTTCGAAACTGTGCCATCCACTGAGAGTTTAGGGACAGCGTCGAGGCCGGCGTGATAAAACTCAAAATGCATCTTCTATCGGAGCCTCCAGATTTGAGATTGCATCGCTGAAAGTGTAGCTCAGGTATGTTAATTGAAGAAACTAGCGACCGGCCGAACACTCAATATCAGTACCGAGAGCGGTAGCGACCGGCTGAAGACTCAACATCAGAACCGGAAGCGGTAGCGACGGCTGAATACTCAACGCGGAACCATAGACTCATGATTGATGTTGCACAACCCCATCAGTACCGGAAGCAGTAGCACCGGGCCGAAGACTCCACATCAGTACCGGAAGCGGTAGCGACCGGCCGAATACTCAACTTGAGTTTACCTTCCGCGTCGAGTCGTGCGGATCGCTACCGGTCGCGGTTCCGATTCGCGAATGACCATGATCGTTCCGCGTTGAGTGTTCGGCCGGTCGCTATCGCTTCCGGTACTGATGTGGAGTATGACCTCATGGCAAGGGTTCACCTTGATCGTATTCCACATACGCAATCGCGTTAATCAGATCCTGTTCAGTCCATAAATACCACCTACTTCCCTTGTCGGCCCAAGGACTGTCGCTACTTTTCCAGCAACCTGCTTCTCTTAGTTTTCTCGTTGCATTGGCTTTCAGAGCTGAAAGTATTTTTCCGGTTTGCACAGGGCCGTGACAACCAAGCGTGGATCAGTCGATCGACTACATAACCGCTACGGCAGCCCCAAGCGGTTCCAGCACTCAATAATGACTTCACGTTGAGTCTTCGGCCGGTCGCTACCGCTCTCGGTACTGATGTTGAGCTACTGGTCTCGGTGCTGATGTTCGCTGGTGCTCTCGGTACTCAGGTGTACTCAAAGACACTCATCGGATTCAGTTTGTCGCAGCATAGGGCTCGGGCTAGAATAGCAGATCACAAAAGTCCTTAAACTAATCGATAGACGGAGAGATCATGAACGAAGCCACTCAACAGCAGATGCCGGAAATCACTGCAACTGAACTCAAGCAGCGTCTGGATAGAGGCGACGACATCCAAATAGTGGACGTACGCGAAGCGAATGAAGTCGCGGTCGCGAAGATTCCCAATTCAATACATATTCCTTTGGCCCAGGTCGTGAACCGAATGTCGGAGATCGACCCCGCGCGCGAGACGGTGGTCCACTGCAAGATGGGCGGCCGTAGTGCGAAGGCCATTGAAGCACTCAAGCGCTCGGGCTACAACGGCAAGCTTCTGAATCTCGCAGGCGGCATCACAGCCTGGTCAAATGAGGTCGATCCGAGCGTGCCCAAATACTAGTCCTTTTATGACTTTAACAAAAATTCGTCTATCGCATCATGCCAAGCGTCTAAGCCTTCGGTAAGGGGGCGTTTCCCGAAGCAACGCAATCGAATCGTTCCAGCCGGATCGCAGTATCGCGTTTCGAGGGTTGGAGTGTGTCTCTCCTCCGTGCTTTCGGTGAACTTGTTAACGCCAGCATAAGGCTGGAGTGGCACATCTATTTTATGGAGGAAACAAAATGAAGAGAACACTTTTACGAAGCCTGTTTGTAATTACTGTTTCGTTAACGGGGCTTTCGGCTTTTGCGTTGGCCCAGGAAAACCGTTGTAGATTTGACCCGGCGGACTGCGCGGAGTTGCGAGCGGATCGCAAAGAAATCCGCGCTGACAGGAAAGAGATTCGTTCAGACGGAAGCGAGATCAGGCAAGATCGCCGCGAAACCCGATCTGACGTGCGCGAATATCGCGAGGATCGACGCGAAGGAGCGTCACAGCAAGAGCTTCGGGCGGACCGTCGTGAAATCAGAGCTGATCGACACGAAGTACGCGGCGACTGGCATGAGCGACGACAGGATCGGCGGGATCTGCGCGGAGATGTTCGCGACTTCCGGCGCGACCGACGCGATGCCCGTAGGCATTAGTTCATGGGGTAAAAGAGGAAAGAGTAAAAGGGGAAAAGGGTAAGAGGGTAAAAGAGGAATGGGTAAGAGGTTCCCCTTTTGCCTTTTCCCCTTTTCCCCTCTTTACCCTATTCCCTTGTTACCCTTTTGTGATCCCGTCGAGCTTAATAAATTGGCTCATTGAAGTAATCGTCATTCCTTCGATCACTTCCATTCGGCAGGCGAGTCCGGGCTTATCGTTCTCTTTGGACTCACCGTTGGTGTGATACCAGATCTGGCAATTGGTACAGTCGCCGTTCCAACAGAAATCGCCGTAAGAAATGGTATTTAGCGAGAGAAACTGAAAACATCGGAGCAGTCGATTTTTTTCTGGCACCAGGACCTTCCTACCCAGCACCTCAATACTCACCAATCTCTCATATGGATCAAGCAAATCGTCTTCGATTGCCGGTGGCTGTAAGGGTTCACACGCCTGCTCGCTCATGTGCAAAAGTATAACCTGTCTTTCCCGATTACGGTCACGATCTTTGTTCCTAATTTGTAGGGTTGCCACTCCGTGGCCGCCCCCTCGGCTGGACGTAAAGCAAACTGTTAGTTTGCGTTCGTGGCCTAGACGCAAGTTAGTGGTAACGAGCATCGCAAACTAAACAGTTTGCTTTACAGGGCGGCCACGGAGTGCCGCCCTACAAAATGAGGCTCTTCGTATTTGCCGTCGCTTCGCATGTGCGGTGAGACATTGCTAAAATGGCCGGACACGGAGGTAGAGATTTTGGCTCTAGTTATTTACACCAAACCCGGATGCCCTTATTGTCAGCAAGCCAGAGACTTTTACGATTCGAAGGGCATTCCGTTTACTGATTACGACGCCCAAACGGATCTCGCGCGTCGGGCCGAAATGTTTTCCTTCTCAGGCGGGGATCCCACCGTGCCTTGCATCGTTGAAGACGGCATATACAAAGGCTCCGGTTGGGGTGATCCGCCGCGCGGTTGAACGGTCCACGATGATTAATGGCCGTGAGCCGTTAGCAAAAATATAGTCTCCTCCTCAGTAACAATAAACTGTAGGTTTCCGAGCCAAAGGTCCAATATGAAAAACTCTAAGAAGGCGAAAGCTCGCTTGTTGATCGCTTCCCTTGTTTGTCTAGCGCTTAACGGAGCCGGCTTCGGACAATCCAATTCCCGTACGAATACGCTTCAACCACCCATGACTGAAAAGAAAACCAAGACTACCAAGATTCATGATGACACTATAGTCGACGACTATTTCTGGTTGCGGGAAAAGACAAATCCCGCAGTCATCGCGCATCTGGAAGCTGAGAATGCGTATGCTGAGGCGATGATGAAACCCACGGCGGCCTTGCAGGCCAAGCTCTACAAAGAGATGGTGGGCCACATCAAAGAGACCGACGTCAGCGTGCCTTATCGTTGGGGAAATTACTTCTATTACACGCGTACGCAACAGGGCAAGCAGTATCAAATCAACTGCCGTAAGAAAGGTAGTCTCGACGCGGCGGAGGAGGTCGTGCTTGACCAGAATGAACTTGCCAAGGGCTTGAAATTTTTCAGTGTCGGTGCGTTCGTACCAAGCGATGACGGCAACCTTCTTGCTTATTCAACTGACGTCACCGGCTACCGGCAATACAAACTACAGATCAAAGACCTGCGTACGGGACAACTCTTGCCCGAGACTTTTGAGCGCGTGGGGAACGTAGCCTGGGCAATCGACAACAAGACGATTTTCTTCACAACCGAAGACGCGATCACTAAGCGGTCTGACAAGTTCTTTCGTCATGTTCTCGGAAGCGACAAGACGGACCTGATCTTTGAGGAGAAAGACGAACTGTTTGATGTCAGAGTCGTGCGGTCGCGCGATAAGGCCGTCATCCTTCTTGGCTCGGAGAGTAAGACTTCAACCGAGTGGCGCTATCTTCCTGTCGACGCACCAACCGCGGAATTGAAAACAATCAGCCCGCGCGAAGCCGATCACGAGTATAACGTCGATCATCGCGGCGACCTCTTTTACATTCGCACAAACAAAGGAGCAAAAAACTTTCGCATTGTTACTGCGCCTGTCTCTAGTCCGTCGCAGGCAAATTGGAAAGAACTGATTGCCCATCGCCCCCCGGTGAAAGTTGATAATCTCGATCTCTTTGCAGACCACCTGGTTTTGTCTGAGTGGGAGAAGGGTTTGGAGCAAATCGAGATTTATGATTTCAAAACGAACAAGCTGCATCGGATAGATTTTCCGGAACCAGTCTACTCAGTATCACTTACTCAAAACCGAGAATTCCAGCGCCAGCTGGTGCGCTACAACTACGAGTCGCTGGTCACACCGGATTCGGTCTTTGACTACGACATGAACACCCACAAGGCAACTCTTCTGAAAGAAGTAGAAGTGCCCGGCGGCTTCAACAAGAACAACTACAAATCGGAGCGTCTGTTTGCCACTGCTTCAGACGGGACAAAGATTCCGTTGTCGGTGGTCTATCGCGTGGGAACGAAGCTCGACGGTTCCGCGCCGTTGTTGCTCTATGGGTACGGATCGTATGGATATTCCATTGCTCCGACTTTTTCGTCGAATCGTTTGAGTCTTTTGGACCGCGGCGTTGTTTACGTCATCGCCCACATTAGGGGCGGAGGCGAGCTTGGAGAGGAGTGGCGCCAGGAAGGCCGAATGATGAAGAAGATGAACACTTTCACCGACTTCATCGCAAGCGCGGAATACCTGATAAAAAACAAATACACCTCAAGCGATCGGCTAGTCATTCAAGGTGGCAGTGCCGGCGGACTGCTAATGGGTGCGGTTACAAACATGCGTCCGGATCTCTTCAAGGCCGTCGTGGCGCAAGTGCCGTTTGTTGATGTGCTCAACACGATGCTTGATGCTTCGTTGCCGTTGACGACCAGCGAATACATCGAGTGGGGTAACCCTAATGAGAAGGAAGCCTACTTGTACATGAAGCAATACTCGCCTTACGACAATGTCGCTCGCAAGAATTATCCGTCGATGCTGGTGAAGGTTTCACTTAACGACAGTCAGGTGCCTTATTGGGAGGGTGCGAAGTTGGTGGCCCGGATCCGCGCGATGAAGACTGATAACAATCCGCTGCTGCTGAAGACCAACTTGGGCGCCGGCCATGGTGGCTCCTCCGGTCGCTACGATTATCTGCACGAGTTGGCGTTTGACTACGCTTACATGCTCTGGCAGATGGAACTTGCGGATTTACATGATGGAGTACCGACCCAAATGGCTCCAGCAGGAAGCAAAACTAAGAAGGTCACGAAAGCTGAGAACTAACTCGCATAGACTGTAGGGTCGGCACTCCCTAGTCGCCCCTACGTCCGTTTTTAAGTCATCCGTTTAGAAAGCAGACTTGTCTGCCGCCGCGCGGCGGGGCACAAGTGCCCTTTCTAAACGGTGCAATTAAGAAATTTGGGTGGCCACGGAGTGCCACCCCTACAAATTATCAGCACGCGCCCGGATCGCGTGAGTCAGAACTTCACCCGATTGTTCAAGTCACGAAGCGCGGCGAGATTTTGTGGTCGCAATTCAAATTCACTATTACCCACCTTCATTTGGACCACCTGCGCCCGCACGATCTTCGTGAATATGGGATAAGGCATCTCGACTTCCAGTGTTTCGGTCATTAAGGTGTCAACGCTCTGGCCGACCAATCTCATCTGGCCCAGTCTCAGAGTCTCTCCATCCGCCACTACAGACAGTTGCCGCTCATTCAGCGGATGCCGCTGATCCCATTCTTGGGTCTGGAAGATTAGTTGGAGGTTGACGTAACGAACATAGTCAAGCTGAATACCCGGACAGTGAAGCGCAGTGACAAAGCTGATGCAGGCGTCCTTAAAATTTCCTTTCACGCCCCGGCAGGTAATTCGCATTTTGTTGAGCGTCACTACCGTTTCATGACTGAATCCGTCGTATCTGCTGTCAATCTTGCCGCCGTGATCGTCAGTTTGTGATTTATCTATTGAGCGAGCGAAGGAGTTAGAACCGGCTTGTGTCCAACACGTAACAGTTGCGAGCAGGACGAGACAGCATAGAAGTTTAGTTGTCAGCTTCATAGATCGATCTCCCGAAAAAGCCTATTAATTTGTGAAAGGGTGAGAACCAACCAGGAAGGCAAGAGGGACTAAAAAGCGCTTGAGCTGAATAGCCGCCTGAGGCAAACATAACCAGCCGGAATGGGAATGTCAATTGGTTATTTTTGGAGACTGGCAGGCCAAGGGTCTCGGTTGCCTGGGGGACCCCACCCGCCACTGCGGATTGCCGATTGCGGATTGCCGATTGCCAATTTGTCTATGGGTATCAATCAATCGACAATCCGCAATCCGCAGTCGGCAATTGGCATGCACGCTACCGCGAGGTCGTACTGACTTCATGCTACTAGTCATCGTCGCAACGATCCATAACGGGTTGCGATGTGGTAAGGGTTGGGAGTTAAATAAGGCGAACGCAAATAGCCTCATGGTCGGAACAACTCTAGGGAATTACAAGATTCTCGAGAAGCTCGGTGCTGGCGGGCAGGGAACTGTCTATAAAGCAGTTGATTCCAAACTGGGCCGCACGGTCGTAATCAAGGTCCTGCCCGAGGAGTTGCTTGCCAAAGAAGCGAATGTCAAACGCTTTGAGCGCGAGGCGCGGCTGGCCTCTGCTTTGGATCACGCCAACATCTGCACCATTTTCGATCTCAACGAAATTAACGGCGTCCACTTCATCGCGATGCAGTATATCCCCGGCCGAAACGTGCGCCAGTTGGTTAACGGCAAGCCTTTACAGCTCGAAAGCGCTCTCTCGATCGCCATCAAAGTAGCTGACGCGCTCGCAGTCGCGCATGCACAGGGGATCATCCACCGCGACATTAAGGCCGGCAATGTTATGGTAACCAACCAGGGCGAAGTCAAAGTCTTGGATTTTGGTCTGGCCAAACTACTCGACGAGGACGTTGCGCGGACTTCAGGAATTCATCACACAGAATTGACCGAAGTAGGTGTGCCGTACGGTACCGCAACCTATGCAGCGCCGGAACAGGCTCGCGGTGATCGCGTTGATTCACGCGCCGATATCTTTTCAACCGGTGTGTTGCTCTATGAAATGCTTACCGGGACTTGGCCCTTTCGTGGCAAGACGGCTATTGACGTCCGTCACGCAGTTTTACACGAAGAGCCGCTGCCCATTAATGAAGCCAGACCCGATCCCGTTCCTCCTCGACTGCAAGAAGTAATCGACCGCGCCCTGAAGAAGAATCCACGCGATCGTTATCAGCAGATCGCGCAGTTTCGCGACGATCTGCGCGCCGTGGTGCGCGACCTGACGATGACCAGCGGCGCAATCATTGATGAAAGCGGTTTGCCGGTCGCCCCGCGACATCTGCACGCAGAAGGGCCCATGGCCCGCGCCGTACGCTGGTTCAAGAATCTTACTGGAAGCGAAAGTTCGGTTGGTTCAACATCCCGCGGGCGCACCGTTTCGTACCCACGCGACGCTCACGAAACGCCGACGACACTTGGCGAACGCGAACGCAAGAGCATCGCGATCATGCCCTTCAAAAACCTGGGAAACGATGTCGAGACGGCCTTCTATGAATTCTCGCTGGCGGACGCGGTCATTACGGAACTCGCGCGCGTGCGTGCCCTGGTGGTACGGCCATCGTCGGTTATCGTGAAGTACCAGGGGCAACAATATGATCCTGGCGATGTCGGCCGCGAGTTGGACGTCGACGCGATCCTCACGGCGAGCTTCCTGCGAGTAAAAGAGCATTTGCGCGTAACGGTGCAATTGCTTGACGTCAGAACAAGCGAGATTCTCTGGAGCGATCGCATCGATGCTGACGCGAGCGACATTATTGCCGTTCAGGACAGAATTGTGAAGCAGATCGTCGATGGCCTGCGCCTGGAGCTAAGTCCGGACGAAAAGGTCGAGCTGGGGAAAGGCTCAACAACCGACGCCGCAGCCTCGGAGGAATATCTTCGGGGACGTGACTGCATGGGACGGTTCATATATCACACTATCAGTCGCGCCGATCTGGAGTCGGCAATAAACCATTTCGAGCGCGCCATCGAATTAGATCCGAGTTTTGCGCTAGCCTACTCCGCTTTGGGAGGTTGCTATGTCAATAGAGTACTGAAAGGGTTGGCCGAAGCGAACGACTATGACAAGGCACAGGAAGCATTCAACAAGGCGCTTGCGCTTGATCCAAAGTTGTTGGAAGCGCGCATGCATATGATCTTCATCTACATTTCCAACGGCCAAAAACAGCGGGCCCGCGAGGAAGTAGAGCTGCTGCGCGAAGAGTATCCAAACGACGTGGGGGTACACTTCGCGCGAGGGTACTTGGCTCGTCTGGATTCTGATTACGAGCGGGCCCTGCGAAGTTTTGACCGGATGGTCCGGCTCAATCCAAACGAACGGGTAGTGACCAGTTTCCACCGGGCACGCATTTTTATGTACCAGCACCGCCTGGAAGACGCCCTGCATGAACTCGATCAGGGCGCGGAGCTCGAAGCTGACCATCCCCTGCTTCAAACCTTCCGTGCTCGTGTGCTCTTCTATCGGGGTGAGATTGACGCAGCGACGCGCATTCTCGAACAAGTGCTCGAGCGTAACCCCAAGATGGACGGAATCCGGCCGATTCTGGCAATCTGTCTGAGCGCCCAGGGCAAACATGAGCTCGCCAACAAGCAGCTAACCGAGAGAGTTAAGGTGGCTGCGGCCGCCGATCACGACATTGCTTACTGGCTCGCGTCGGCCTACCTGCTACAGGGCAGGCAGGTGCTCGCACTCACGTGGCTAAAAAAGGCCATTGAACTGGGAAACGAAAACTATCTCTGGTTTGAGTCAGATCCAAACTGGGCTGATCTACACGACGACCCTCGTTTTAAGGAGTTGATGCAAGGGGTCAAAACGTCACTTCAGGAACGCGAGGGAGCCACTGCATGAAAACCTTTATTATCGGGGATGTTCACGGACGTTGTGCGCAGCTTCATCGCCTGTTGGAGATGCTTCCGCGGGATGAGGCTTCAGACACGCTCGTCTTTCTGGGCGACCTGATCGATCGGGGTCCTGATGCTCCCGGTTGTGTTGACCTCGTAATGAAACTACAACGGGACAATAGTGAGCGAGTGATTTGCCTCCGCGGCAATCATGAACAAATGTTGCTTGATTTTATTGAAGGCAGCGCCAATCTTTGGATTACTCCCGTCACTGGCGGCGAGCGAACATTTGAGCAGTATGTAGGAAAACCTCTGAGTATAACGAAAGAGCAGGATCTCGACGTTGCGCGCCATGAGATCGAAAGCAGCGTGCCCTCGGAGCACCTGGATTTCTTCCACGCGCTTCCCCATTACTACGAAGACGATTACGCGATTTACGTGCATGCAGGTCTCGATCGTACCAAGCATCCGCGAGACACTGAGCCACAGGCTCTGCTCTGGATGCGCGACATGGAGTTTTATAAGAACTACCGCGGCAAGCCTTGTATCTTTGGACACACGCCGACGCCGCTTCTTCCTTTACGCGGACGAGTGGGCCGCCACGGGATTTACATCTCTCACAGCGCGATCGGTATCGATACCGGTTACAATCTTCATTCTCCGCTCAGTTGTCTTTCCCTGCCCGACTTCGCTCTGTATCAAACATTTTCCGATGGACACGAAGAGACACACCACATCACTTCGTTCATTCCCGACACATGGAAAGCGATGCAGAAAAAAGCGAGCCTGGCCGATGACTTACCTTCGGCTCTACCGTGATTATCGCTTGAGTGAAAATCGGCGATGTCGCCTGATATCGAAAAGTCTCGCACCCACCCCGGCTGCCGGGAAACTTGCGGCGCCCTTGCAGTTCCGTAGCACCAGTCAATCAACCAACGCGGCTCTGCCGCCGCACAGTGCGGAAAGGCTCTGCCTTTCCGGAGCTCCCCTTATTCTTTTTGAGGCTCCGCCTCAATCGGAGGCGCAGCCTCCAGTCTTTGGGGGTTTTAGCGGTAAGGCAGAGCCTTACCGCACTGTGCGGCGGCAGAGCCGCAGTGTGTGAACGACACAAGGAAACAAAAATGCTCGCATAAGGGAAGTTTGCTTGTCGGGTAACCTCAGGTAACATGCCAACAAAACGGCTCGGTTCCTTCAGATACTTCCGTGAAAAAACATATTCTGATTTATGGTCTCCTCGGTGGAGCGCTGATCGTGGTGCTCAAGCTTGTTGAGTATCGCTTTCTGGTCATCGAACATTCGGTGGAGATCTATGGAGGGTTGATTGCGCTCCTGTTTGCCGGCCTCGGAATCTGGCTGGGGCTCAAGCTCACCAGGAAGAAGGAAGTGGTTGTCCTTAAAGAGGTTGCGGTTTCG
>DATBRN010000412.1:0-6366 GCA_036560225.1 Pyrinomonadaceae bacterium
CCGCTTGGCCCGCGGGTTCACCTTTAACGCTTCCTACACTCTGCTCGACCAGAAATCGAGCGGCCTCGACACTGGGAACTCAACCCTGGGCGGGACGTTGTACAACCAGTTCATACCAAACAACGATTTTTCTCGCGATGGGTTCGTCTCTCGCCACCGCTTCGTTTCCTATGGATCGTTTGACGTTCCATTCGGACGCGGCCGCGACTTTGGCAATAAAATTTCATCCTGGGCCGACGCGGTCGCCGGGGGCTGGCAACTTACCTGGAACATGTTTGCGAAGTCAGGGACTGGGTTCACACCTTATTGGACCTGCAACAACTGTGACCCCGTATTTCCGGGGAACGTCGGCAGCGAATTCATTGATGCTCTCGGCAACTTCGACGTAGGCACCAGCTTCCGTCCTCGAGTCATCGGCAATCCCTACTCCGGTCTCTCCGGCGATCTTGTCTTTAACCCGGCCGCCTTTACTGTGCCGACCACGGGCGCCGACTTCCTCGACAATCCGGAGGTTGCTAAGCGTAACTTCCTGGTCGGCCCCGGCACCTGGGGAGTTAACTTGGGCTTGCGCAAGAACTTTCGCATCACTGAAAACACGAAGCTCGAGATCGGCGCTGATTTCAACAACGTCTTCAATCACCCGCTCCAATCGCCGTTAACCAGCGATATCAGCAACCTCGGCGATTTCGACATCAGTCTCGACGCGCAACGTAGGCCAGTAATCCTTCCTGAGAACGTTTTCCCGAATCCCGACTTTGGCCGAGCCAACCTTAGCTTTAGCCAGGAGGGTATTGATAATCGGCGGTCCGTTCGCCTGAAAGCACGCTTCACTTTTTAGTCACTAGAAGATGAGGCAAGGGCGTGTCTGGCATAGCTTGCAGTTTTTCCGGACACACCTTGCCTTTTCCTCGTCTCCGCATAGGCCGGGAAAAACTCCTGGTCTGGCAGGTGAATATTGCCGAAGGGGCATCCAAGGTAAAGTTGGACCATGACAACGGCGAACTCTTCTCGGGCGGGCAACTCTCGTAAGCCAAACTTGAGTGATGTGAAGGCCGCGAGCCACGATATGCTGAGGCTCGTCAATCGGCGCATCCTGCTTAATATTCTGTCTGATAAGCAACCAATCTCACGCGCCGAAATAGCAAAAATAAGCGGTCTCAACAAGGCCACCATCTCAACCATCACGGGCGAGTTGCTGAGGGACTCCTGCATCATCGAAGAGGGTTCGGGAAGAACAACCCCGATCGGGGGAAAACCACCTACCCCGTTACGCCTGAATGGCAAGCGCTTCGGCTTGTTTGGCGTAGATATTCGTGCAGATGAAACGATCCTGGCGCTGAGCGACTTTAACAATCGACTCGTGGCACGCCTAAGTTTCGAGACAGGCTCCGAGCCGGGCGCTTTCTTGACAAGGATCGGCAAGGAAATAACAAAACTGCGCCTCAAACATGACAGCTTCCTCGAATTTCCCGGCATAGGCGTCAGCCTCCCGGGTTTGGTCGATAATCGGAGTGGAAAATTCCTCCTCTCAGTGGTCCTGCCGTGGCGCGACGTCCCGGTGGTTCAGTTACTAGAAAAAGCGACAGGCCAACTGGTCATTATCGATAATTCCGCTCGCTGCTCCGCTCTAGCCGAAATCTGGCATGGGAAGGCGCAGTACGCGCATGTTCGCGACCTGCTCTACGTTAGCGTCAGCACAGGATTGGCATGCGGGGTGGTTATAGATGGTGGCCTCTACCGCGGTGGAAATAATAGCGCCGGACAGTTCGGCCATATCCCGATTGATCTAAACGGTCCGGAATGTCGCTGCGGCCAGCGTGGCTGCTGGGACATCTACGCCTCAGATAAAGCGACTATCAAACGATATCAGAACTTGCGCGGCGGTGCGGCTAAGCGTGCTCCGACCATGCGCAAGCTCATGCAATTTGTCGAGTCGGGAGATCCTGCAGCAACCGAGGCTGTTCGCGAAACGGCTCGTTACCTCGGCATAGGCATCACAGGTCTGATCAACGGACTGGATCCAGAAGTAGTCGTCATCGGCGGTGAGATCACGAAGGCGTGGGGATTGATTGAACCGATTATTGTTGAGGAGACGAAACGCAGTTTGTTGGCGCCGCGTTCACACAATGTCGCCATCAGGCGGTCGGCGTTTGAGGTGCGGCCAAGTCTCAAGGGAGCGCTTACGCTCATTCAGAACAATCTCCTGTCGGTGCCACACATGGGCTGAACTTCGGCAGTAACGATGATTGAGTTTCGGCCAGTCGACACCCGACAAGAGCAGTCGTTATATGAATCGAGCCACAATCCTCAGCAACGAAGATCAACTGCAAGCGCGCATTGCGGGACGGCTTATCCCAGCCACGCCTGTCCCCTTTGACAGGAATGGGAGACTGCACACGGGTGCGCACGAATCCTACTTACGTTACATGTCTGCGCAGTCAATTGCCGGCGTCGCGGTTTGGGCCCATACCGGACGAGGCCTGATGCTTGACGATGAGACCGCGCTAAGGATCTTGCAAGATTGGCGCAGCGCTTTGCCGGGGAAGGTAGTGATTGCTGGCGTCGGGGCAAAGAGTCAAAACCGTACAGAGCATGCCACAGCAGAGACCCTGCTTATGGGTGAACGGGCCGCCGAGCTCGGAGCAGACGGGTTGCTTGTCTATCCCCCGACCTGGCTACGTGAGCACCAATCTCGAGATGAGTTGATAGTCGAACACCACCGGCGAGTCGCGCAGATCGGGTTGCCGATCATCATCTTTTATCTCTACGAGGCTGCAGGCGGCATCAGTTACAGCCCGACAGTATTTGCCGATTTACTGGCGTTGCCCGAGGTAGTGGGCATCAAGATGGCGACGCTCGACAGCGTGATGACGTTTCAGGACGTCTCCAGACAACTGCAAGCGCAGCATCCAGACAAGCTGCTCATCACCGGTGAGGATCGTTTTCTAGGCTACAGTTTGCGGTGCGGTGCACAAGCTGCTCTTGTCGGTTTGGGTGCGGTCTGCTGCGACCTCCAGGCAGAATTGATCCGCGCGCATGTCGATCGGAACGCCGAGCGTTTTCTTGAACTTTCTGATGCAGTTGACACACTTGCCGAAGCGCTCTTCATCAGTCCAATGGAAGGGTATGTCAAACGTTTACTATGGGCGCTGGTCCATCTGGGTGTAATTCCTTCTGCTGCTGCCTATGATCCGTGGGGACCCGAACTGCCTGCGACCGAGTTCGACAAAATCGGTTGCGCGCTCGCCGCGCTCACCGACGAAGCAAATGTTGATTGATTAAAGGGGCCTGATATTGTCGTCGCCTTTTCTACAACAATTAGAGATTGACTCATCGTTACGCGCCGCGCTGGCCGGAGACTACGAACGTTTTCGCGATGGTCTCCCACGTCCGCTGGAAGAATATGTGCAAGACCGTTATGGGATTGATTTGAGCAGTGAGTACGGTGGATTGCCGATTAAGAATCCCTTCGGTAAAGGTTCGGGACAACTTTCGCTGAACATCTCCCAGGTGCGCCGGGATGCCGACGATGGCCTCGGCTTCGTCGTACTCAAGACGATCATTGCTGAAGATGCCAAAGGCGCCCAATCAATGAGTGAGTGGGCTATTGAAGAGACGCGCATGATCGTCGAACGAATTAAGGGCACAGATGGCAGCGACGGTTGGACGGTCTCGTGGAAAGGGCGCGGATGGTACGACACGCTCGAAAAGTATCTTGAATTGTTCAGTGAAGGTCTGGCAGCCGGGCAAGCCGTGGGGATGCACATCATCCCCTCGTGTAAGTACCACCTGCCGCGGCCAGGTGAAGGTGAATGGAAGTATGGCGAGTATGAGTACACTACTCGCGGCCTGCTAAAAGTTTGGCAACGGCACTACCCGCACCTTGAGATGCCTATCGAAAAGGACTTTAGCCCGACGCTCGCCGGGTCCGATCGCGCTGCTCAAACACAAAACATTATCCAATGGTTAACTCGTGTCACCGGATTGATTCGACAAGCGGCCCAGCCCTTTCCCATCAAGGTGGGTCTGAAGGTTTTCAACGCCGTCTTCGAAGACAGTTTTCAATTGGAGATGTTGCAAGCGATCAACGAGAGCTGTGAAGGGGGAGACGCGCCAGACTTTTTAGTCTATGGCAACCGTCTTTTCGACTCGAACCGTGAGTTTGACGGCGTTCGCGGCATAGCTTATGGCGGTCCCGATTTGAGTGCGCGCAACCTTTCCGTGTTGGCCCGCATGCGCTCGCTCGAACAGGTCGGCAGTGTTCCCGTGTGCTGGCTGCCTATTAGCGCCACCGGGAACATCACTTCGGGACGGATGGCAGTTGAATACCTCTTGCGGGGGGCAAGCAGCTTTCAGATACACACATTTTTTCAACTGGCGAGCAGCGAGTATCCGATGCAAACCGGTGGCAAGACCGCGCGCGCTCTGCATAAACTCTACTTCCATCCGGATGAAGGGCTGATTGCTTGGCTCTTGCATTTGCGCCGCGTCTTCGACTGGCCGGCTCAATGGAACATCAAACAGATGGCGGAATTCTGCCTCGCACCGGAGAATCAGGTGTGGGCTGAACCGGCGCAGATCCTTGGTTAAGGCAATGCAGGACATGGGGCGGATCGAAATCCGTCTGCTAGAGGAGTCGGACATCCCCGCCGCGATGCAACTCAAGGAGTTGGCGTGCTGGAATCAGACAGAAGATGATTGGCGTCGTCTGCTTCGACTGGAACCACATGGCTGCTTCTGTGCCCTGGTAGACGGTGACCTGGTAGGCACAACAACTACGACTACCTATGACAACCAGTTAGCCTGGATTGGCATGGTGCTGGTTAACCCACAAAACCGCCGACAGGGAATTGCGACGCGGCTCATGAACACGGCTCTCCTTTATTTAAGTGGAAGAGTTGCAACAGTAATGCTGGACGCGACCCCGCAGGGCCAGCACGTTTATGAAAAACTCGCCTTCGGGGTCGAGTCGGTAATAGAACGATGGGAGGGATTCGCGCCTGATACACCACTCCGCTCCGGCGGATTGAAGAGTGCGGTGCAGTTAGACAGCAAGACTCGTCGGGAACTGTTCGCACTTGATCGGCGCGCCTTCGGCGCTGATCGTTCAAAGCTGATTGAAATGTTGATTGAAAGCGCTTGTATAGCACCGGTCCTTGCGACGGCGTCCGATGGCCGGTTACAGGGCTATGCACTTGCACGCCGAGGAAGCAATGCAGACTACGTCGGCCCAGTCGTGACAAGCGATCCTGAGCAGGCCGGCCCACTACTGGACCGAGTCCTCAGTCAACTGACAGGTCGACAGATTTACGTTGACTTGAATTCAGCTTTCGAGCAGAGCAAAGAAATGTTAGCAGCCCGGGGTTTCGTAAAGCAGCGCGATTTAATTCGCATGTACTACGGGAAGCGGAATGAGGCCACCTCTTCCTGGGTTCTTGCTATCGCCGGACCTGAGATCGGCTGACGTATATCGGGCGACCGAGTTTGGCAGGTTTCGGGTTACTTGATCGCTCGGAGAATCGGGAACGAATTTACAGGAGTGAAAATGGAATCAACAGCGACCAGGTCAGAAGGACTTGTAGACAGCTTTCGAGCTGACAAGCTTAATGTGTACGTCTATGACTCGCGGCTGAAAATGGGAAACGCCGCCGCCGCCGTTATCGCGTCCGAGATTCGTCGTCTGATTGAGGAGCGCGGGCGCGCCGTCGTAATTTTCGCGTCCGCCCCGTCGCAGAATGAATTCCTGGCAGCTCTCGTCGAAGCTCCCGGCATCGACTGGTCGCGCGTAGTAGGTTTCCACCTTGATGAATACCTGGGCATGGATGACCGTGCGCCTCAATCCTTCCGCCGGTTTCTGATTGATCGGCTGGTCAACAAAGTACCGTTGCGCGAGTTTCGCGGCCTTCGTGGTGAGTCGGATGATGGCGATGCAGAGTGCGCTCGCTACGCGCAGCTCCTCGCTGCCGATCCTCCAGACTTCGCCGTACTCGGCATAGGAGAGAATGGCCATCTCGCGTTCATCGATCCGCCCTTCTGCGATTTCAATGATCCGCAAGCGACGAAAGTCGTCGAGCTTGATGAAGTATGCCGCGCCCAGCAAGTACACGATGGTGCGTTCGCAGTAATTGACGACGTTCCGCGTCACGCCCTATCGCTGACGATTCCGACAATCATGGCTCTCCCGAAACTGTTTGCCATTGTGCCTGGGCCGGCCAAGCGACAAGCAATAGAGAGCACCATCGAAGGACCGGTTGAGACTGCGTGCCCGGCGTCGATCTTACGTCTGCATCCTGACGCGCACCTTTTCATCGACAGTGATTCGGCTTCTTTGTTGAGTCGTTGAACCAGGCCGCCAGTGCTCTGGCC